>DAIOGY010000018.1:0-13644 GCA_036745005.1 Acidimicrobiales bacterium
GACGCGCTCGAAGGTCGTGTAGCGCTGGTGGCACGCCGCGCACTCGCGACGGCGCCGGATGGCGTCGCCCTCCTCGGCCAGCCGCGAGTCGACCACGCGGTCGTCGTCGGCCGCGCAGAAGGGACACCGCATGGCGTCACGATACACCCACACACCTGATTTTCTACGGGATCAGGACGTGCTCGCCGGCCACGACGACCGCCGAGCCGAGCTCGCGCACGAGCGCGGCTCGCGCCACCCGTGGCGCGAGCGGGTTCATCAGTCGCGCGATCGTCGTCACCGAGTCACCGGGCTGGACGACGTAGATGGAGCCCGAGGCCAGCGTGGACGAGCCGGCCAGGTCGGTGGGCAGACCGGCCCCCGTGACCCCGCCGAGGGCGTGGCCGGGCCACGCGAGGACGGTGAGCGCGCCCACCAGGGCGAGAGCCGCCACCGCGCGGCGTCGGCGCTGGAGCCTCTGGGCCCGTGCCCGGCGCCGGGCGCCGAGGGTCGGGCCCACGCGCACGGCGCGCGGCGCCGACGGCTCCACCAGACGCAGGCGCGGGACCTCGACCCAGTCGTCGAGGAAGTCGCTGTCGAGAATCTCCACTGCCGCCATGCCGACTCCTGACGATAGACGAACACCTGTTCGTCTAGTGTAGACCGAACAGGTGTTCGTTTCAAGTGCCCTTTCAGGCTACGGCGGCACTGTCACATTGCGGACATTTCCAGGAGTTTGCGGCCCACCCGGCCGAAATCACCCCATCGCCGGGGGCTCACCAGGGATCCGGGCCGTAGGGCCGCGGCGATGGAGTCCAGGTCGCGGGCCAGGCGAACCCCGTGGGCGCGCACCAGCTCAGCGCACTCGCTCGTCAGCGCGTCGTCGGGATGGTCGTGCGCGTCGGTGACCTGCCCGTCGGTCACCCAGACCACCGGCTCGGTCCCGCGCCGTCGCGCCAGGGCGAAGCGCAGGGCCGGGCCGTCGACCCCGTTGCCCACGTTGCCCGCCGGCCATTCGGTGGCGACTGCTCCCCGGTCGGCCAGGACCCAGACGTTGGCCGTGGCGCCGATGTCCCCGGGCCGATGGCTGTAGCCCACGACGAGCGCGTCGGGCGCCCGGGCCAGCAGCGCGCCGAGCTGGTCGCGCCCTAAGTCCATCGAGCCCGACTGGTCGATCACGACCACGCCGCCGCCGTGGCGGACCCGGCCCGCGAAGGCCCGCCGGTGCGGGTCGGTGAGGAGCCGACCGGGGTAGCGCAGCGTCG
Organism: Acidimicrobiales bacterium; assembly: GCA_036745005.1. Lineage (GTDB taxonomy): Bacteria > Actinomycetota > Acidimicrobiia > Acidimicrobiales > RAAP-2 > RAAP-2. The sequence continues at coordinate 1,245 of DAIOGY010000018.1, forward strand.
TGCCCGTGACGCGCGGGCACGTTCGACGGCTCGTCGGCACGCGCGGCGCGCGGCGCACCGCCAGCACCGCGACGACCGGCTCCGCGAAGCGTCCCGTGGGCGGACGTCGCCCTCCCGGGGCGAGCGAGCGACGAAAGGCGCGCAGAGCGGCGGAGCCCACGGGCACGCGCGCGGCCATGAGCGGCGTGAGGAGGCGCGCCAGGAGGACGCTCGAGCGCGCGTAGCCTCTCGGGACGCCGTCGTCGCCCACGTCGGACGCTCCGAGCGCGGGGGTGCCGAGGGCGTCGACGATCTCGACGACGCGTCGGCGCACCACGCGCAGCGCCGGCGGCCAGGTCGCGTCGCCGGCACGCACGCCGGCGAGGTAGCCCCGCTCGGCGCCGGTGCCCATGACCGCCAGGAAGAAGCACACTGCTTGAGCCCAGTCGCCCTGCTCGGCCAGGTGTCGGCCGCCGCTCTTCTCGCTCCCGTCGCACAGCTGGCCCACGTCGAAGCCCAGCCGGCCGAGCAGGGTGTTGACGCGCAGCTCCTCGGCGCACTCGAGGGCGCGCGGCGCCACATCGGGAAACAGCCGCGGCCAATCCAGACCGCACGGGCTGACGCGCGCGTGCATGAGCTCGTGGGCGCGCACCACGCGCGCGGCGGGGTCGCCACCGAAGGGGACCTCGAGGATGCGCGCACCCAGGTCACAGCTCGCCCCGCCGCGGCGCGTCGAGCCCTCGCGCACGAGCCATCGTCCGGGAACGACCCCATCGTCACGTCCGGTGACCAGTTCGGGGTAGACGCCGGGGAGCCTCACGCCAGCGCGGCGACGCTCAACGCGTCGAGCACCCCGGTCCCGCGGTCGCCGAAGACCAGCTGGGCGGCACGCTCCGGTCCCCAGGCGTCGCGCAGCCGGTCGAAGGCGTAGAAGGCCCGCAGCGAGACCCGCCGCGACGGCTCGCCCAGCGAGCCGGCCAACGCTGGGCGGCGCAGGTCCGCCGACAGGGCCGTCACCGAAGCGGGGTGGGGCCGGTCGATCCGGATCGCCACGGCGAAGCGGTCGCGCAGCGCCCCGGGCAGCTCATCGAGGTCCTCCACGTTGGTCGTCATCACCACCGAGAACTCCGGCCCGGGAATGACCCACTCGCCCGACTCCGGGTGACGCCAGCGCGCCGAGCCCTCCGAGTCGGTGACCGCGAGCAGCGTCGCCAGCGCGTCGCCCGACGCCCGGTCCACCTCGTCGACGACCAGGCGGGCGCCGCGCCCATCGCGCGCGATCCACGCGCGGATCGCCGGCCCCTCGTACCAGCGCCACCGGCCCTGGTCGACCGGCATCCAGGTCCCGGTGATCTCGCCGGTGGTGAGGTCCTCGGTGCACACCAGGCGCTCCGCCGGCACGCCCGTGACGCCGTGGTGCAACGCGGCGTAGGTCTTGCCGGTGCCCGGTGGGCCGTAGAGCACGAAGCGGGTGACGCCGGCCGCCATCACGTCGGCCACGTCGCGCCAGCACTGGCCCAGCGTCTCGTTGTCGTGCTCTGCGCCCACCGGACCTCCTCGCACGACGCAACGGTCGCGCCGGCGAGGCAACGTGGCCTACTGCGTCACGACGACGTGGATGGAGATCAACCGGCTGGGCTCCAGGCACTTGGGAAAGCAGCTCGGGTTGTTGACCGCCGTGACCAACGAGGTGCCCGGGCCGAGGGCCATGAAGATCGCGTGGCCCGCCGCCGCGCTGATCCGCTCCAGGACGCTGGCGTTGCTGGCCGTCGGCACGCTCCAGGTATTGATCGTGGGTCCCGTCAGGTTCACGTCCAGCAGATCGCCCTCGCGGATCGTCACGGTGCCTCCGTTACTGGACTGCGTGACCGTCACCGTCGAGTGCCCGGTCGACGGAGCGACCACGGTGACGCGCAGTTGCCAGAGCATCGCCAGAGCCGGGCACGCCTGGCCGGCCGGGCAGACCATGACGCCGACGGCGCGCAGCAGAGCCGTGCCCGCGTGGACCGCGTGCAGGGTCCCGAGCATCCCGCCGGGCGCCACCCGCGTTGCCGAGATCGTGACCGCGCCCGACGAGCTGGTGGGCGCCGACCACCGGAAGTGCGAGTTGAGATTGAGGTGCGCCGACGTGCCCACCGGGGCGGTCGCCCGGCACGGCAGACGCGAGGTGATCTGCCACGCTCCCCCCGCCGCGATGCCGCACCCGGACTTGGGCGGCGCCGTCGTCGCCGGCGAGGCCGGCGTCACGCCGAGCGGTGCGAGGACCGCCGCCGCGACGATGAGCGCGCCGGCGGCGACCAGGAATCTTGCGCTGTTCTTCACGTCCCCATTCTCCCACCGACGCGACGGGGATGTCCCGCCGGGGGCGCTAGAACGCGTTGTTCACACGCAATTCTCAGGCTTCGCTGCCCAGGTAGGCGCGCCGGATGCGGTCGTCGCCCAGCAGGGCCGATGCGGTGTCCTCGTAGAGCACGTGTCCGTTCTCCAGCACGTAACCGCGGTCGGCGATGCGCAGGGCCTGGTTGGCGTTCTGCTCGACGAGCAGGACGGTCACGCCCTCGGTGCGGATCTGCACGATGATCTTGAAGATCGACTCGATGATCTTGGGGGCCAGGCCCAGAGACGGCTCGTCAAGCAGCAGGAGCCGGGGCTTGGCCATGAGGGCGCGCCCGATGGCCAGCATCTGCTGCTCGCCGCCCGAGAGGGTGCCGCCGAGCTGCTTGCGCCGATCGCCCAGGACGGGGAAGAGCGTGAAGATGTGCTCGAACTCGTCGGCGTAGCTGCCCCTGCGCCGAAACGCCCCCATCTCGAGGTTCTCGGTCACCGACATCGTGGCGAAGATGCGCCGGCCCTCGGGCACGTGGCTGAGGCCGCGGTCGACCAGCTCGTGGGCTTCCGTCGTCGTGATGTCGGAGCCCTCGAGGCGCACGTGACCGGAGAAGGGGCGGTGCAGCCCCGAGATCATGCGCAGCGTCGTGGTCTTGCCCGCGCCGTTGGCGCCCAGGATCGTGACGATCTCGCCCTCGTCGACGTGCAGCGAGAGGTCGCGGATCGCCGGCACCGCGCCGTAGCGCACCTCGACGTGCTCGACCGACAGCATGGGCTCACTCATTGGCGGCCCCCTCGGACTCCGATGTCCCGAGGTACGCCGCGATGACGTCGGGGTTCTGCTGGATCTCGGCCGGGGTGCCCTCGGCGATGACCTGGCCGAAGTTGAGAACGTAGATCCGCTCGGCCAGCGACATCACGAGGCGCATGTCGTGCTCGATGAGCAGGATCGACGTGCCGATCTCCGCGTTGATCTTGCGGATGAGCGCCGCCAGCTCCAGCTTCTCGGACGGGTTGGTGCCCGCCGCCGGCTCGTCGAGCAGCAACAGCTCCGGGCTGGTGCCCAGGGCGCGGGCGATCTCCAGGCGGCGCCGGTCGCCGTAGGGCAGGGAGTCGGCGGTGGTGTTCATGCGGTGGGTCAGCTCGACCAGGTCGAGCAGCTCGAGCGTGCGGTCGTCGGACTCGCGCTCCTCGCGCCGCGTGCGCGGCAGGTGGAGCATCGCGCCGACCGGCCCGGTCTTCTGCCTCGCCTCCACCCCCACCTTGATGTTCTCGAAGGTGGTGAGGGCGTTGAACATCCGGCTCGTCTGGAAGGTGCGCGCGATCCCCAGCTTGTTCACCCGGTGCGGCTGCCAGCCGACGATGTCGACGGGGTCGCGCCGGGTCGAGCGGAACGTGATCGAGCCCTCCTGGGGCCGGTAGACCCCGGTCAGGCAGTTAAAGAGCGAGGTCTTGCCCGCGCCGTTGGGCCCGATCACCGACAGCAGCTCGCCGCGGCGCTGGGCCATGGTGACGTCGGCCAGGCTGGTGACGCCGCCGAAGCGCAGCGTGAGGTTGGTGACCTCGAAGATCGGGTCGTCGATCACGAGAGCGGCCCCTCGGAGGCCGCGCCCATGGCGTCGGCGGTGCCCAGGCCCTCGTCGGCGTCGTGGAACTCTCGTTGTCGTCGCCGCGAGGGCAGCATGCCCTGGGGCCGGAAGATCATCGTGAGGATCAGGATCGCGCCGAGGTACATGTACTTGTCGGCGTCCTGGTAGTCGATGAAGGAGTGGAAGATCAGGTACTGCAGCAGCCAGCCGATGAATGCCGCGCCGATGAGCACGCCCGAGATCGAGCCCATGCCGCCGAAGATGACCAGGATCAGGACGGTGATGGAGAGCTGCACGGCGAAGTCCGATGGGAAGAGCGATCCCAGCTTGGCCGACGACAGCACCCCGGCCACCCCGGACGTCGAGGCCCCGATGGCGAAGGCCATGACCTTGTACTTCAGGCTGTTGATGCCCAGCGAGTTGGCGGCCACCTCGTCCTCGCGGATGGCCGCCCACGACCGGCCCACCTTGGAGTGGTTGAGCGAGTTGAACAGGAACAGGATGGGGACCAGGAAGGCCAGCAGCAGGTAGTAGAAGTTGAGGTCGTCGCCCAGGGCCTGCCCGTTGAGCGCGAAGTGCAGGCCCGGGACATTCACTGAGAAGCTCCCCGTCGCGCCGGTGCCGCCCGCCCCGTCGGTGATGTTGGTCAGGTTGCTCGCCAGCACGTAGATGATCTCGCCGAAGCCCAGCGTGACGATGGCCAGGTAGTCGCCGCGCAGTCGCAGCGTGGGCAGTCCCAGCAGGACGCCGGACAGCATGGCCACGAGGATGGCGAAGGGGATGGAGTAGAAGGCGTTGAGGACGAAGGGCGGGTGGATCGGCAGGGCGTTGGTGAAGTAGGCGTTGGTGTAGGCCCCCAGGGCGTAGAAGGCCACGTAGCCCAGGTCCAGCAGGCCAGCGAAGCCCACCACCACGTTGAGCCCGATCGCCAGCAGGCAGAAGATGCCGATCTGCTGGAAGATGGTCTCCTGCCAGAAGGGCGAGAGCCACTTGGGCACCTCGATGGCGACGAACATCCCGCCGGCGTAGAGGGCCAGGCGGGTGTTGGTGCTCACGGTGACCTTGCGCGCCGGGCGCCGCCGCGTCGTGGCCACGGTGGCGGCGCGGCGCTCGAGGTTGGCCGCGCGCAGCCCCACGACGAGGCCGGCGAAGGTCCACAGGTACGTGGTCCAGTGGTGGAAGAAGGCGTGGTTGGTGTTGCCGGAGAACGTCAGGAACTTGAAGCGGAAGCTCAGCGGCAGCCAGGGGTCCGCGCAGAGCGCGAAGAAGAGCCCGCCCAGCGCGCCGCCCGCGATCTTGGCCGGGGCCGATCGCATCCACGCCGGGAGTCGCACCGTGTCGTTGCGCGGTCGCGCGTTGACCCGCAGGGCGTTGAGCAGCCAGAAGACGACGAGGATGTAGCCGTACGTGCGGGTGTGCCCGAACTGGTTGATGATCCGGTGGAAGGACAGCTTGTTCGGGACGTAGGGTCCCGTGTAGTCGGCGACCAGCAGGGCGGCCACCAGCGCGACCACGAACGTGACCACCCGGGCCACCATCCCGGTCCCGGCCACGTAGTCGGCGACGGACTTGCGGATCGAGCGCCTCGGCGTCTCGCGCCTCGTGGTCAGCAGCCCGTCGCGGAGCTTGCGCCGGTAGATCGAGACCGCGCCCAGCGCGATCCCGAAGATCAGGAAGCCCCACACGTGACTGGAAAACAGGGCGTGCTTGACCGAGTACAGCGGGTCCTGGAGCGAGCCCTCGGGGCCGGTCATGATCGCGAGCAGTACGCCGCCGGCGAAACAGGTGATCGCCAGTCGCAGGTCGTCGCGATTGAGGCGAAGCCGCGTCAGGAACTCCCGGTAGTTCACGCCGACCTCCCGAGGCTCTCGCCGAAGAGGCCGGTGGGCCGCACCAGCAGCACCAGCACCAGGATCGAGAACCCGATCACCGGCTCGTAGAAAGGCTGGTGGATCCAGTAGATCGGCACGTACATGCAAATGCCCAGCACGACGCCCCCGGCCATGGCCCCGCGGATGTTGCCGATCCCGCCGAGCACCGCCGCGGTGAACGCCAGGAGCGCAGGGGTGAAGCCCATGTTGTAGTCGACCTGGGAGCTCATCGCCACGAACAGACCTGCGACCCCGCCCATGAACCCCCCGATGGCGAAGGTGGCGGCGATCGTGGAGTTGACGTTGACGCCCATCAGACTGGCCGTCTCGGCGTCGGACGCCACGGCCCGGATCCCCCGGCCGACCTTGGACCTCGTGACCAGGGCGTTGACCACGAGGAAGAGCACGGCGGTGACCGCGAGCAGCACCAGGTCGAAGGCCGTGATCTGGGCCCCGAAGACCTGCCAGGACATGTTCGACGTGATGGGCTGGGGCGTCGCTGACGGGTTGTGGCCGAACTCCTTGCCCGCCAGGGTCAGCAGGAAGTACGACGCGCCGATGGCCGAGATCAGGTAGGTCAGCTTGGGGGCGTTGCGTCGACGCAGCGGCCGGTAGGCGAAGCGCTCGATGCAGATCGCGACGATGGCCGCCGCAATGCCGCTGGCGAAGATCGCGCCGATCAGAATCAGGACCCGCATCGGGGTGGACACGTTGATCGTCGGCATCGTGTAGTGGAGGAAGAAGTAGCCCGCGAAGCCGCCGGTCATGAGCACTTCACTGTGGGCGAAGTTGATCAGCCGCAGCACTCCGTAGACGAGGGTGTAGCCCAACGCCACCATCGAGTAGATGAGACCGGTGAAGATCCCCAGCACGAAGTAACTAGCCATCGACTCCCCTGGAACGAAACGCTCTCAAGAAACTAACTGAAATCGCCCGACCGCCCCGCCAAAAAGACCAGAGGGCCGGCTGCCTCGCGGCAGCCGGCCCTCTGGATCAGACCAGGGTGCTACGTACTACTCAAGCCCCAACTGGACGATCTTGCCGCTCTCCACCTTGGAGACGAAGATCGCGCTACCGGAGACGTCGCCGGCGCCGTTGAACTTGATCGTCTTGGTGATGCCCTTGTAGGTGATCTTGCGGACCTGGGTCAAGATGTTGGACCGCGTCATCTTCTTGTGGGCCTTCAACACGTTGCTCATGGCCTTCATGACCAGGTTCGCGGCGTCGTAGGACTCAGCCGCGTACGGGCCCGGGGCCTCGTGGGCGACGGCGGTGTACGCCGAGACCCAGGCCGCGGGAAGAGCCGTGGAGCATGCGCAGGTCAACAGCACACCGTTGCCGTCAGTCTGGGTGGACAGCGAGGTCACGAACTGAGGCTCGTCACTTCCGTCGCCACTCATGATCGTCCCGGTGAAGTGCTGGGTTCCCACGAGGTTGTCAACGACCTGAGCGAAGTCGCAGTAGTACCCGCCATAGAAGATGGCCGACACGCCAGTCAAGCTGGCCGTGACCGCGTCACTCGTACCCGTGCCGCCCGCGGTGCAGGCGTTGGAGTACGGGAGGTTCAGGATCGAACCACCGTTGGCGAGCGAACCGCCAGCGGCCGTGACCGCACTCGCCACCTGCGAGGCCAGACCGGCGCCGTAGGTGCTGGTGTCAGAGATCACCAGGGTCTTGCCCGTTCCGTAGTGCTTCTGCAGGTACGCGCCGTCCGCGGGACCCTGGACACCGTCATTGGCCACGACTCGGAAGAAGTTGTGGTAGGTGTTCAGCGGACCCGAGGGGCTCGCGGTGGGGTCGTGGACCGTGATCGACACGCGGGTCGCCGACGGGCTCACTTCGGCCATCTTGTTGGCGCCGTAGATGCCCAGCGTGGCCACGGTGGCGCCGGAGAACGCCGGCCCCACGATCGCCATGATGTTGGAGTTCAGCACGAATCCCGTCGCCACAGATGGCGCGATGGTCGGGTCGCCCTGGTCGTCACCGGGAACCAACTTGATCTTGAACTTGATGCCCTTGGACTTGTTCCACTGGTTGACTGCCAGCTGGGCCCCGTACTTCTCGTACAGACCGGTCGCGGCGTTACCACCCGAAAGTGGTCCCTGGTAGCCAATCTCGTACGTGGGGAGCTTCTTCGTGCTCGCCGACGCACCAGTGGTGGCCAGAGTCATGACGCCGGAAATGGCCAGAGCACCGCTTGCAGCGATGACACCAATTCCTCTCACACCTAACTTCATCGATTCCCCTCTCGGAACAGAACGGCACATGCCTGCGGGAAAACTTAGCATCGCCCGTGACTGCATTGAGTCGCAGGCGCGATCATTGGATGACGCTTCATCGACATCCAATCGCAATACTCCGCTGCGGAGATTGGATGAGAAGAACCTCTCACCCGTCGCTGCGTCAGTCCCGCGTGGCGCGCACGTCCGCGTCACCTGCGCGGCCGCGACACGCGGAACGTCAGATCGGACCCTGAACCAAGATGCGAACAGGTGTTTGCTTCTTCGCGGGACGTCCGATAAGATACGAACAGTTGTTCGACTGGAAAGAGGTTCCATGGCCGAAGTCCTGACCCCCATGCGCCGTCAGATCCTGGAATTCATCATGACCTGCCAGCGCGAGCGCAGCTTCCCCCCCACCATCCGCGAAATCGGCGACCACGTCGGGCTGAAGTCGCCCGCCACCGTCGCCAACCACATCGACGTGCTCAAGGCCGCCGGGTACATCGTCAAGAACCCCCAGCAGCCCCGCACGTTGACTGTGCACCTCGACTCGGAGAGTCCGAGCTCTGATCAGATGATCCGGGTGGTGCCCTTCGTCGGCGACGTCGCGGCCGGGACCGGCGTCTTGGCCACGGAGTCCACCCACGAGCTCATGTCGATCCCCGAGCAGTTCGCCGGCCGCGGCGACTGCTTCGTCCTGCAGGTTCGCGGGGAGTCCATGATCGAGGCGGGGATCCTCTCGGGCGACTTCGTCGTCGTCCAGCGCCAGGCGGAGGCCCGCGTCGGCGAGATCGTCCTCGCGGGCATCCCCGGCGACGAGGCCACGGTGAAGCGATTCTTCCCCCAGGGATCGCGCGTCATCTTGAAGCCCGAGAACTCCGCCATGGAACCCCTGGAGTTCGACGCCCGCGACGTCACGATCTACGGGCGGGTCATCTCGGTGATGCGCCGCTACTAGGCGAGCCACTCACCGAGCACCCGGGCGAACTCGTCGAGTTCGCCGGCGGTGACGAACTCGTCGGCGCGGTGCGCCAGCAGAGGGTCGCCCGCACCAAAGTTCGTCGCCGGTATCCCCAACTCGCTGAAGGTCGCGACGTCGGTCCAGCCAACCTTGCCCTCGACCTCGCGGCCGGTGCGGCGCGCGAGGTCGCCCAAGCGCTCGTTCGAGAGCGCTGGCGGTGCCGGCGGGGCCCAGTCGGCGACGTCGAAGCCGTCGCCCTCCTCGAGGGTGTCGCCGAGGAACGCGCGCAGCCAGATCGACGCCTGCTCGCGAGACCGGTCGGGGGCCACGCGGTGATTGAGCGTGCAGTGCGCGACGTCGGGCACGACGTTCGCCGCGACGCCGCCCTCGACGGCCACCACCTGGAGCTGCTCGGTGTAGGCGACGCCCTCGATGACAACGCGCCGCGGCTCGTACCCGCTGACCCGCTCGAGCACCGCGGCGAGGCGGTGGATCGCGTTGCGACCGGTGTAGGGACGCGCCGTGTGGGCGCGCGCGCCGCGCAGCGTCACCTCCGCGCGCAGCGTTCCCTGACACCCCGCTTCCACGCGTCCGCCCGTCGGCTCCGCGAGCACCGCGACGTCGGCGGCGATGAGGTCGGGGCGTAGCTCGGCGACCTCCATCAATCCCGAGTCCGCGCGGGCGATCTCCTCGCGGGCGTAGAAGACCCACGTGAGCTCCACCGAGCGCGGGCGTGGGTCGAGGGCGAGCTCCATCATCACCGCCACGGACCCCTTCATGTCGCACGCGCCCAGTCCCACCAGCCGGTCACCGTCGATGGCGGCCAGCGTGGCGTCGCCCGGCACGGTGTCGAGGTGCCCGGCGACCAACAATCGCGTCGCGTGCAGACCGCGGGTGCGCGCCACGACGTTGTCGCCGACGCGCTCGACGTCCAGGGTGGGATTCGCTCGCAGCGCCTCCTCGACGTGGGCGGCGATCTCCGACTCGTGCCGGCTCTCGGAGGCCATGGCGACGAGCGAGAGCGCGCGTTCGAGTCGGTTCACGTCGCGACACCGTGGTCGCGCAGAATCGCATTGAGCGTCACCTTGTCGTGGCGTTCGCCCTCCTCCAACCGGCGCAGGATGAGCACGCAGGGTAAGTAGAACTCCCCGCCGGGAAAGTCGCGGCGCCGACTCGCCGGGACCACCACGCAGTAGTCGGGCACGTACCCGCGCGAGACCTCCTCGCCGGTCGCCGCGTCGATCACCGGGATCGAGGGGTTGAGGCTGATCCCCGCCCCGACCACCGCGCCGCGGCCCACCCTCGCGCCCTCGACGATCATGCAGCGGCTGCCGATGAAGGCATCATCCTCGATCACGACCGGCACCGCGTTGAGCGGCTCGAGCACGCCGCCGATGCCCACCCCGCCCGAGAGGTGGACGTTGGCGCCGATCTGCGCGCAGCTCCCGACGGTCGCCCAGGTGTCGACCAAGGTCCCCGGTCCGACCCACGCGCCGATGTTGACGTAGCTGGGCATCAGGATGACCCCAGGACTGAGGAAGCTGCCGCGCCGGGCCGAGGCCCCGGGCACCACGCGCACGCCCCGGCGCTCGTAGTCGTGCTTGAGCTCGAGGCGGTCGAGGTACTCGAAGGGCCCGACCTCGGTGCGCTCCAAGCCCCGCAGTCGAAAGAGCATCAGGATCGCCTGACGCACCCACTCATGCACGACGATCGCGCCGTCGGCGCCGACCTCGGCCACGCGCAGCTGGCCGTCGTCGAGCTTGGTGACGACCAGCTCGACGTCGCGGCGGGCCTCGCGGCTCTCCGGCGTCAGCTCGTCGATCTGGTCGTACCACGACGCGACGCGCGCCTCGAGGGTGCTCACCCGGCCATCGTACCGGGGGGCTCAGGCCCGCTTGAGACGCTCGACCGCGCGCTCGACCTGCTCGTCGCTCACGACCAACGCGACGCGCACGTACTCGTCGCTCACCTCGCCGTAGAACTCGCCGGGGCTCACGACGAGCCCGGCCGTCTCGGCGAGGTCCTGCGCGAGGCCCCACCCGTCGTCGCCGTCGCGCCGGCACCACAGGTAGAAGGTGCCGTCGGGCATGGGCGCCTCGACGCCGTAGGCGTCGAGGGCGGCGCCCAGGGCCTCGAGCCGCGCGCGATAGGCCGCGCGCTGTCGCGCGACGTGCTCGTCGTCGCGGTAGGCGAGCGCGACGGCCGCCTGGACTGGGCCGGGCACCATGAGCCCGGCGTGCTGGCGCACCGCGCGCAGATAGGCCACCATCTCGGGGTCGCCGGCGTAAAAGCCGGCGCGCAGCCCCGCCAGGTTAGAGCGCTTGGAGGCCGAGTGCACGGCCAGCACCCCGTGGGCGCCGTGCTCGAGGATCGTCCGGGGCCGGCCGGCCCACGTGTACTCGGCGTAGCACTCGTCGCTGGCGACGAGGACGCCGTGGCGCCGTCCCCACGCGGCGACCGCGCCGAGGTCGTCGAGCGCACCGGTCGGGTTGCTCGGCGAGTTGGACCACAGCACCAGGGCGCGCGCCGCGTCGTCGGGCGCCACCGCGTCGAGGTCCAGCCCGCCCGGTCCCAGCGGCACGGCCACGGCGCGAAGTCCGGCCAGCGTCGCGCCCATCGCGTAGGTCGGGTAGCTCACCGCGGGGTAGAGCACGGTGTCGCGGTCGGGTCGGGCCAGGTGGAGGTAACCGGCCAAGGACGCGACGAACTCCTTCGTGCCCACGCACGCGGCGAGGTCGCCGGGACCGACGGCGACCTCGAAGCGCCGCGACAGCCATCGCGCGCAGGCGTCGCGGTAGTCCGGCGTGCCGGCCGACGGCGGGTACCCGCGCGCGCCGCTCGCCCGGGCGAGCTCGGTCACCACGAACGCGGGCGGCGGGTCGACCGGTGTCCCGACGGAGCACTCGATCGGCCCGCCCTCGTGGCGGCGCGCGACATCGCGCAGTCGATCGAGCCGCTCGTAGGGGTACGGCGGCGGCGAGAAGTTCACGCCGGGACCCGCCACGGCGCGAAGCGCGCGGTGCCCACCGGGTCCAGGACGACGCGCACCACGACCCCCTTCTCGTCGACCTCCGTCGCGACGACCTCGCCTTCGCGGTGCGCCGCGGCGAGCAGGTCGCCACGGTCCAGCGGCAGTCGCAGGGTCACGACCCGGTCCCCCACGTGCAGGCGCTCGCCGATCTTGGCCAGGACGCGGTCGATGTTCTCGCCGGTGAGCGCCGAGACCCACACGCTGCCCTCGAAGCGCTCGGCCAGGTCGCGGGCCCGTGAGCCGGGGACGTCGGCCTTGTCGAAGGAGGCGTGGTCGCTACCGCCGAGGGCGCGCCTGAGGAAATCGACGGCGCCCAATTCCTTCAGCGTCCCCAGCTCCGTTTCCAGGATCGACTTGAGCGCTGGCCGGCCGAACCAGCCCAGGCCGACCACCTTGCCCGTGCCGGTGTCGTGGACCAG
>DAIOGY010000019.1:0-6023 GCA_036745005.1 Acidimicrobiales bacterium
CGTCGTCCACTGGACGGGCGACGAGGGCGACGTGACGCGCTCGATCTACCTCAGCCAGCGCGACGTGCGCGAGCTGCAGTTCGCCAAGGCGGCGATCGCCACCGGGTGGTCGATCCTCCTAGAGGAGGCCGGCGTCAAGGTCGACGAGGTCCAGCAGGTCCTCCTCGCCGGGTCCTTTGGCAGTTACCTCTCCCCGGCCAGCGCCGTCAGACTGGGACTCGTGCCCAAGCTGCCGACGCTGAGGATCCTGAGCGCCGGCAACGTGGCTGGCGAGGGCGCGAAGATGGCGCTGCTGAGCATGAGGGAGCGCGCCGGCGCCATGGCCCTGCTGGAGGAGGTGGAGTATGTCGAGCTTTCCGACCGCGGTGACTTTAACGACCGATTCGTCGACCAGCTGGCTTTCCCCGGCTGAGACCACCCCGGCGGTGATCGCGTGCGGGGCCCTCGCGCCGCCCATCCGGCGGCTCGTCGCGCGCCGCGCCTGGGACGTCGAGGTCGTCTGCCTTCCCGCCCTCTTGCACAATCGGCCCCGGCTGATCGCGCCGCGCGTCGAGCGCCTCGCGAGCCGGCTCCTCCAGCACGGTCGACGCGTCGTCCTCGCCTACGCCGACTGTGGCACCTACGGCGAGCTGGACCGGATCTGCGAGCGCCTGGGCCTGCACCGCCTGCGCGGCGAGCACTGCTACGACCTCTTCGCCGGCGCCGACGAGGTCGCCCGACTCGTCGCCGACGAGCCCGGCACCTACCTGTTGACCGACTTCCTGGTGCGCACCTTTCGCTCCAGCGTGCTGAGGGAGCTCGGGCTCGACCGCCACCCCGAGCTGTGGACGGACTACTTCGGCCACTACCGGCGCGTCGTGTGGCTGGCCCAGGAGCGCACCGAGGACCTGGAGGCCCTCGCGCGAGAGATCGCCGAGCGGTTCGCCGCGCCCCTCGAGGTCCGCGAGGTCGGGACCGGATCGCTGGAGCACGAACTCGAAGAGCTCCTGAGCCCGGTCGTCGCACGCCCGGCGCGCCCGCACCGCGAGGTCGGCGCTCGTGCGTAGGGGCGAGGCCGCCGGGGCCCTGCTCGTCCACCCGCGCTACGAGGTCATCCCGACGCCCTCGGTCGAGGACCTGGTGGCCTCGGTGGTGCCCCACGACGTGACCGTGACCATCACGGCGTCGCCGAGCAAGGGACTCGAGGCGACGATCGCCCTGGCCGAGCGCCTCCGTGCCCTCGACTACCGCGTGGTGCCCCACGTGGCCGCGCGCCAGGTCGTCGACGCGGCGCACCTCGCCGAGATCGTGAGCCGGCTGGGCGACGCGGGAGTCGACGACGTCTTCATCCCGGCCGGTGACGCCGCGGCCCCCGCGGGGGTCTTCGAGAGCGCCTTCGACCTGCTCCGGGCGCTCGACGCGATGGGGCGGCCGTTTCACCAGATGGGGATCACCGGGTATCCCGAGAGCCACCGCAGCATCTCCGATGACGTCACCATCCAGTCGATGTGGGACAAGCGCCACTACGCGACCTACATGGTGAGCAACCTGTGCTTCAGCGCCACCATCCTCAAGCGGTGGATCCGGCGCGTGCGCGCGCGCGGCGTGACGCTCCCGCTCTACTTCGGCCTGGCTGGTCCGGTGGAGCAGACCAAGCTCGTCAGGGTGGCCACGAAGATCGGCGTGGGCGAGTCGGCGCGCTTCGCGTCGGGCCACGGCAAGGGAATCCTCCGCCTGGGCACCCCCGGCGCCTACAACCCCGCCCGGCTGCTCGAGAAGGTCGGCGCGGTCCTGACCGATCCCGCCTCGCTGGTCGAGGGCGTCCACGTCTTCACGTTCAACCAGGTGCGCGAGACCGAGGTGTGGCGCCAGTCGCTGCTCGCCGCGCGCGCGGTCGCCCCGAGCGTCCCGGGCGACGCCTCACCGCGGCGCTAGAGGTTGTCGCCGCTCGAGCCCGGTGCGCGTCGCGACATCGAGGGCACCTTAAGGCCGCGCGACGCGCGGTCGCGGCAGTAGATTGACGAGGTCGCGACGGAGGTGGCCTTTCGTGGGGGAGAGTGGGTTCGAGCTGGTCGGGACGTCAGACGATCCGCTGGTCGAGGCCCGCATGATCGCCGAGGCGGCGTCGGCGGCCGGCATCCCGCTGCGGCTGCTGGGCGGACTCGCCGTGCGGGTGCTGTGCCCGGACTTCCCGCCGCGCCTTCGCCGCGACCAGGACATCGACTTCGGGTGCCTGTCCAAGGGGCGCCGCGAGGTGATGTCGTTCCTCGAAGGCGTCGGCTGCGAGCCGGACCGGCGATTCAACGCGCTGAGCGGCGAGCGCCAGATGTACTTCACGGCCCCGTCGGGCCGGCCCATCGACGTCATGGTCGATCGGCTGACCATGTGCCACGAGCTCGACTTCCGCCCCAACTTCCGGACCCTGCCCTTCACGCTCGACGTCGTCGATCTGCTCCTCACCAAGCTGCAGATCGTGGAGCTCAACGAGAAGGACGCGCGCGACATCTGCCACCTGCTCTCGGCCTTTCCCGTGTCCGGCGACAGCCCCGGCGAGGGCGGGCCCGAGATCGACCGGCGTCGCTTCTGCGATGTCCTCAGCGCCGACTGGGGCTGGTGGCGCACCGTCACCGACAACCTCAACAAGCTGCCCCTGCTGATCGGCGACCACCCCGACCTGCTGCCCCCGGCGCCGCACCACGACGCGGTGCGCACCGCCGAACGGCTCGTGGAGCTGGCCGACGCGACGCCCAAGTCGCTCAAGTGGAAGACGCGCGCCAAGGTGGGCGACCGGATGAGGTGGTACGAGCTGCCCGAGGAGGTCGTGCACTGATGTTGCTTGACGCTCCCGAGGCGCTGTGGTAGGTATGGCGACGCTGTACTGGGTCAAGCGGGGGGAAGCACCACACCAGGATGATCGGGCGCCCTTGCCGTTAGTCGTCTTGGGGAGGTGAGGGCTCGCCGTGCGCATCTTCTTTGCCACCGACATCCACGGTTCGGAGATCTGCTGGAAGAAGTTCCTCAACTCCGCGGCCTTCTACAAGGCCGACCTGGTGATCCTGGGCGGTGACGTCACCGGCAAGGTCATGGTGCCGATCGTCACGCGTGGCGGAATCCACGAGGTGACGTGGTCGGGCCAGACGCTGCGCCTCGAGACCGAAGAGGAGGTCCGCGCCATCGAGGGCCAGATCCGCAACCGGGGGTTCTACCCGGCGCGGATCACCCCCGACGAGATGACCGAGCTCAACGAGCAGGAGGGCGCCATCGACCGTCGCTTCACGGTCGAGATGGTCCACACGCTCGACCGGTGGCTCGACATGGCCGACGGCAAGCTCAAGGGCGGGGAGATCCCCTGCTTCGTTAACGGCGGCAATGACGACACCTTCGACATCGACCCGGTGATCGAGGCCAGCCCCTGCGTGACCTTCACCGAGGGCAAGGTGGTCGAGCTGGACGGCTTCTACATGGCCTCCATGGGCTACACCAACCCGACGCCCTGGGACACCTTCCGCGAGGGCTCGGAAGAGGACCTGGCGCTGCGGATCAAGAACGTGACCGACCAGATCCCCGACATGGATCGGGCCATCTTCAACTTCCACGCGCCGCCCTACAACTCCGGGCTCGACTCGGCGCCGGCGCTCGACGAGAACATGCGTCCGATCCACGGGGGCGCGGTCATGAAGCCGGTGGGCTCGACCGCCGTGCGCGACGCCATCGCCAACCTCCAGCCGATGCTCGGCGTGCACGGCCACATTCACGAGTCCAAGGGCGTGACCAAGATCGGCAAGACCCTGGCCATCAACCCGGGAAGCGTCTATACCGACGGCGTCTTGCAGGGCGCCGTGATCGACCTCAACGAAAAGAAGAAGAAGGTAACGAGGTACATCCTCGTCAACGGCTGAGCAATCAATGTCACGAACAAGGGGGATTCATGTCAATAGATGAGAAGTCGGAGGGAATGTCGGACGGGGTCGGCGGGCGGTCCGCCGGCTCGGAGGCGCCGACGCTCTTCCTGAGAAAAGCGACCGGTCTGGTGCGTGGGTGGAGCGTGCGCGACGCGATCATCTACGCCTGCCTGTCGACGAACATCATCACGCTGGGGATCTACGAGTTCTCGTTCAACTCGTTCATCCCCAAGGGCCAGCTCCTCACCGGGGTGCTGCTCTCCGCGGTGTGGGTGTCGTTCCTCGTCATCGCCTACACCGGACTCATCGTCACGATTCCGCGGGCTGGTGGCGACTACGTCTGGCAGACGCGGATCCTGGGCGGTCCGGTTGGCTTCATCTTCGCGGCGACGGGTTGGTGGTTCATCCTGTGGCTGTGGGCCCCGATCTACGGCACGGTCTTGAACGTGGAGATCATCCAGCCGCTCTTCTACACGCTGGGTTGGCGCGGTGCCGCGGAGTACTTCGGCACCCACAACGGCTCGTTCACCATCTCGCTGATCACGATCGCCCTGGCGGGCATCCTCGTGTCGGTCGGCATGGGGGCGTACGCCAAGGTGCAGAAATGGTGCTTCGCCGGCGGCATGGTGGGATTCCTGGTCGTCGTGCTGTTGCTGCTGTTCACTTCGCACCACAGCTTCGTGAACTCGGTCAACCTCGAGGCCCACAAGTACTTCGGCATCACGAACGCGGTGGGCACGACGAACGCGGCCGCGCACGGCCTGGGCTACGCCGCACCCGCCTTCGGGTTGAACGCCTTCGGCGCGAGCATGCTGCTCATTCCGCTGCTGATGTTCTACCTGCTGTGGCCCAACTGGGGCTCGACGCTTTATGGCGAGGTGCGCGGGGCGAGCGACTTCAAGCGCGTCTTCACCGGCATGTTCTCCGGTCTGTGGCTGACGGTCCTGCTGTCGGTCGTCTTCCTGCTCCTGATGGTCAAGACGGTCGGTTGGAACTTCTACAACAACGCCAACGCCGCCTACTGGGGTCTGAAGGGAACGATCCCGATCTGGCCCTACCCGGTGATGATGGCCGGCTGGATCGTGCACAACGAGCTGTTCCAGGTGGTCCTCATTCTGCTCATGAGCCTGTGGTTCTTCGGCTGGGTCGGCACGCTCTTCCTCTCGTCGACGCGGGTCATCTTCGCCGCGGCCTTCGACCGCGTGCTGCCCGACGCGGCGGCGACGGTGAGCGAGAAGCGCAAGGTGCCGATGGCCTCGCTCGTTCTGATGCTGCTGCCCGCGGTGGGCCTCAGCGCGGTGTACGCCTATTCGACGAAATTCGTGACCTACACCTTGGACGCGACGCTGGTGATCGCCGTCACCTACGGGGTGAGCTGCATAGCGGTGATCATCCTGCCCTGGCGCAAACCCGAGTTGTGGGCGTCATCGGCGGCCAGCAAGTTCAAGGTGTTGGGCGTGCCCATCGTCCCGGTGTCGGGTCTCATCACGTTGGGCCTCATCGTCTACAACGTCTGGGAGTGGCTCAAGAACCCCGCCTACGGCGTGAACAACCACCAGTCGCTCGTGTTCATGGCGGCCCTCTACGTGCTCGCGATCATCGTCTACGTGGTGGCGCGACTCATACGCAAGAGCCAAGGAATCGACCTCGGCCTGATCAACAAGGAGATCCCGGTCGAGTAGTTCGGGCATGCAACCCCGTCGTGGTCAGGGCAGGGGGTCGGGCGACCGGCCCCCTGACCACGGGGGCCTAGATGGAACCGGTGGTTCCGGGCGCCACGCCGTCGATGGAGGTGGTGACGCGCGACGCGCACACCTGGAAGTACTTCGTGGGAAGGAAGAACCGCAGCGCGGGGGAGAAGGACACGACGACCCCGTCGGCGGTGAGCCGGGGTCGGCACAGCTCGGAGACGACGTCGGAGCTGAAGTAGACGTTGGCCTGACGGTGCGCCCCGCGCCAGGTGAGGATGACCGTTTCTCCGCGCCGGGCTCGCCGGCTCCGGCCAGCCGTTGGTCCGACCGGCGAGTTGCGCGGCCCGACGACCGGCTGCGCGGAAGGGATCCCCGAGAGGGTGCACGCCGAGTGCCCGTGGTTGGTGAACAGGAGCATGTAGTAGGTGGACTGTGTCGCGCCCTGGGACGA
>DAIOGY010000019.1:6033-13603 GCA_036745005.1 Acidimicrobiales bacterium
GGCGGTGTCGGCGTAGAGCTGCGAGGAGAGGCAGGTCGCGATCACCGTCGGCGGGGCGGCTCGAGTAGATACGGGTCCCAGCGTCAGGCTCGCGAGCACCAGGGATCCCGTCGCCAGCATCCGGCGGCCCGTCTGCCGCGTCGCGCGAACGCGCATCACGTCCTGACACTACGGACCGAGGATCTCGATGAGGCGTCGAGCACCGGTGAACCGGTACCTTGGCCTGGGCGCGGTTACGCGAAACGAGGACGCGATGACGCGGGGTGCCGGTTTGACGGTTGAGAACTTTGTTGATGGCCGCTCGGTTCCCGCGAGCGGCGAGGATCAGATGCCCGTGATGAATCCCTCATCCGGTGAACAGATCGCCAACGTCGGCGCGTCGACGTCGGACGACGTGGACGCCGCGGTGCAGTCGGCCGCCCGGGCCTTTGCGGTGTGGTCGCAGATGACGCCTTCGGATCGGGCCCGGCGGCTGCACCGGCTGGCCGACCTGCTGGAGAGCGAGCTGGAGAGATTCGCCGATCTGGAGGTCATGGACGCCGGCAAGCCGTGGACGACCGCCCACGACGTCGAGTTGCCGGCGATCGCGGACGCGTTCCGGCACTTCGCGGGCGGGGCGAAGATGAGCACGGGCCAGGCGGGCGGGGACTACGTCGCGGGCCACTCCTTCTACCTGCGCCGCGAGCCCCTCGGCGTGGTGGGGGCCATCACCCCGTGGAACTACCCGCTGTGGCAAGCCGTCTGGAAGATCGGACCCGCGCTGGCCGCGGGCAACACCATCGTGGTCAAGCCCTCGGAGAACACGCCGCTGTCGACCACCGCGTTCGCGCGCCTGGCGGCCGGGGCCCTGCCGCCCGGCGTGTTCAACGTCGTCCACGGTCGCGGACCGGAGGCCGGCGAGGCCCTCGTGGCGCACCCCCTCGTGGCGATCGCCACCTTCACGGGGTCGACCCGGGCGGGACGGCGGATCGCCCAGCTCGCGAGTGAGACCCCCAAGCCGGTGGTCCTGGAACTCGGCGGCAACGCCCCGGTCGTGGTCTTCGAGGACGCGGACCTCGAGCGGGTCGTGGCGACGGTGGGGGCGATGGCGCTGATCAACGCCGGACAGGACTGCATGGCGGCGACCCGGGTGATCGTGGCCGGACCCCTCTTCGATCAGCTGGTCGACGGCGTGGCCGCGCAGTTCACCAAGGCCGTGCTGGGCGACACCGACGACCGACGCACGACATTGGGTCCCCTCATCTCGGCGGTCCAGCGCGACCGGGTGGCCGCCTTGGTGGACGGGGCGCGCGACAAGGGCACCGTGGTGATGGGGGGTCGCATCCCGGAGCGCCCCGGCTACTTCTACGAGCCCACGATCGTGACCGGGCTGGACCAGGGTGACGACCTCGTCCAGCAGGAGTGCTTCGGTCCCGTCGTGACGGTCCAGCGCTTCAGCGCCGAAGGGGACGCCCTGGCGATGGCCAACGACGTCGAGTACGGCCTCGCCGGATCGGTGTGGACCCGCGACGTGGGTCGCGCCACCCGACTGGCCAACGCGCTGCACTTCGGGACGGTGTGGATCAACGATCACCTGATCCTGGGCCCGGAGATGCCGGTGGGGGGATTTCGCTCCTCGGGCTACGGCAAGGAGGGCGGCATGGCCGGCATGGAGGAGTTCACGCGGGTCAAGCAGATCATCGTCAGCGCCGACTAGGTGGCCCGGCCCGTCGCGCCGAAGCGGCTGCGTTCAACCGCACCGACGCGGGCGGGGCCGCGGCGCGTGGCTAGGGTGGAAGCGAGTCCCAGAACCTGACTCAGAACGCTGAATCAAGACCTCGTTGAGCGTGCGTGCGAGACGTGGAGACGTATGCGATCGTTCGGCGTATCCGTGGGTCGGCCCGATGTTGTGTCGCGGGGCGCGTAGCGTGCCGTCCCCACGCCTCCTGGCCATCTTCGAGCTGCTCTCCCAGCGCGAGAGGTCCGCGCCGCACTCCGGGGTCCTGTGCGCGGTGGCGGCTCAGGTCACCGAACAGAGCGGCGCGAGCATCGCCCTGCTGTCGCGCGATGACCAATTGACGAGCATGTGCGCCAGCAACGATCTGGCCGCCTCGCTGATCGACATGGAGATCGCGGCGGGCGAGGGGCCGTGCACCGACGCCTGCGGCTCAGACGGCGCGGTCGTCGAATCGGACCTCGATCGCAGCCGCTCGCCGCGGTGGCTGGGCTACGCGCCTCGGGCCCTCTCACTGGGCGTGCGGGCGGTCTTCGCGTTCCCGGTACGCATCGGGGCGGTGAGGCTGGGCGCGATGGCGCTCCACCGCGACGTCGAAGGCGCCATGACCGACGTCCAGGCGGCGAACGCGTACTTGATGGCGGCGGTCATCGCGCGAGCCGTCCTGGCCCTGCAGGCGCGCGCCGTCAGCGGCTCGCTGGCGACCGACCTGGAGCGCGAGGCCTCCTTCGACTTCCTGGTCCACCAGGCCGCGGGCATGGTCGCGGTGCAGGGCTCGATGACGCTGGGCGACGCGCTGGTCACGCTGCGCTCGCACGCCTACGCCCTGACGGCCAACTTGACCGACACCGCGGGCCGCGTCGTGGCCCGAGAGCTCTGGTACGAGCCGACCGGCGCCGTGTGGCGCAACGCCTACGGGCGCACCGAGTGAGCCCGCGCGACGCCACGCCGGCCCGGCGGTTTGCGATCACCGCGGGTGTTGGTCAGGGCGCGCGAAGTACAGTGGGGCGCGAATGGCTAGAGAGCAGCTCCTCATCGCGACCCTGGTCGAGCTGGCCGACAGCCTCGTCGACAACTTCGACGTCATCGACGTCCTGACCCTGCTGAGCGACCGCTGCGCGGAGGCCATCGACGTCGACGCCGCGGGGGTCATGCTCTCGTCGCCGAGCGGGGAGCTTCAGTTCATCGCGTCGTCGAGCGAGTCGATGCGGGTGCTCGAGCTGTTCCAGCTCCAGAGCGACGAGGGTCCGTGCGTGGATTGCTTCCGTGACGGGCGAGCCATCGTCAACCATGCGCTGGCCGAACCCGACGACCGGTGGCCCCGCTTCACGCCCCTCGCCCTGGCCCAGGGATACAAGTCCGTCCATTGTCTGCCCATGCGGCTTCGCGGCCGCACCATCGGCGCGCTGAACCTCTTCCGCATGGTCCAGGGCTCGCTGGACGACAGCGACGTCATCGTCGCCCAGGGCCTCGCCGACGTCGCGACGATCGCGATCCTCCAGCACCGCACGTCGCTCGATGCGCAGACCCTCAATGGCCAGCTCAGCATCGCGCTCCACAGCCGGATCATCATCGAGCAGGCCAAGGGCATGGTGAGCCAGACCACCAGCACCGACATGGATGGAGCGTTCGCACGTCTGCGCACGCACGCGCGCAACCACAATGAGGGCTTGACCGACGTGGCCCGCCGCGTCGTTGATCGCGAGATCGCCGTCGAGGACCTCGATCACACCCCCGAGCCCAAGATCCGGCGCTGACCCCACCGGCCCGGTGGGCCACGAGGATGCCGGGCCGCCCCCTACTGCCTCGGACGATCTCCGCGCCCTGGTCGTCGCCCGTCGAAGCACGTCTCACCACGCGGTAACTCAGCGGAGCCGACACTTGGCGAACGGTGTCGCTCGGTCACCGCGGGGAAGCGGCCGGCGCTCAGCTCACCCGCGTCATCTCTAAGAGGGGGGTAGTTACTTAGAGATGACGCACGTGAGCGGCGCCGCCAGCCGTCATGGGGACTTTCTCATCGGGGCGCCGTCCCCGTACCTTGACACGGTGGTGTCACCCGTGACGCTGGGGAGGATGATCTCGCCGACGAGGACGATGCGCGCGCCCGCCGTCTGGTGATCAGAAATGGCGGCACCGAAGCGTGGAACCTTGTCAGAGCTGGCCGATGAGAACCCCAGCGCGCGGGTGTTCGAACGGGAGCCCGACGCTCGGCGGAAACGCGAAGGCGGAAAGGACACGGGACTCCTCACGGTCGATAACTGTCCAACTGCATCCTGCAACCGTGTTGTCTAGAGCCGCTTTTCTGAGCGTACCCACTCGGAGTCCGCCTTGCGACAGGAACTTCCAGAATACGTACTTCCAGGTCAGGGGGCACAAATGAGACGGCGTCGCGAGCTCGTCACTCGCACCTGCACGTCGAGATCGTGCCGATGCGTCGTGGCGCCGTGGCCCTCGGCGTTGACCTGGAGTCCGCGCACGTCGAGTCATCGCCGGATCAGAGCTCGTGTGCACGCTCGAAGTGGTCGGTGTGGTCCTCTCACGTGCTCGCGGCCTGATTCCCGCGACGACGTGGCGTGTAGAATGAGGGGGCGGTAGGAAGTGATCCAACCGTTTCGAGACGCCAAGACCGGGTCGGACGATTGAGACGATTGTCGCCCGTTCGAGCTCGACGCCTTCACCCCGGGAGGTGCTCATGTCGTTTCGCCGTCGCCATCGTCGTCGCGACTTGACCGAAGTGGAGACCCCGACATTCTCACCACCACAGCGTCGCCGCATCCCCTCGTGGTCGATCATCCAGACCATGATGGCCACTGTGACCATCGGGTCACTCGTGCTCGATCGACGCCGCAAGGCGCGAGCGGCAGCGCGAGCTCGCCACGGCGAGTCCTCAACCGCGGACGAGACATGAGTTGGACGCAAGCTCCCGTGCGTGGCGGTGTGAGCTCCCCGGGGGCCGCATGACCAGCACCCTGAACTTCCAGGTCGCACCTCATGCAGGGGTGAACCATGAGCCCGACTGTGATCGCGACGTCGCGATCCGCCAGGTCCGCGAGGAGGGGAATGTCGGAGCGATCCTCGCCGCGCGGGGACTCGATCGGCCGCCCGCGACGCCTCGACGGGCCGTCTTCGGCATCCTCAGCAGTTCGCCGCCCACTCACTGCGGCCTCGCCACGTTCGCGACCGCCCTGGGCAAGAGTCTCGCCCGACAGGGCGCCGACGTGGGGATCGTGCGAGTGCTCGACGCCCCCGAAGGACCCTCCGCCTCAGCGCTGCCGGTGCTGGGTGAGCTGGTGGCGAGTGATCCCTCCTCCATCGACCGCGTCGTCGAGGTCCTGAACCGCTGCGACGCCGTATTCGTCCAGCACGAGTACGGACTGTACGGAGGACGTGACGGATCCGATGTCCTCCAGGTCCTGACGCGCCTGCACGTCCCGGTCGTGGCGACCCTGCACACCGTCTTGGCGACGCCCAGCCCGCACCAACGCCGGGTGCTCAACCGGGTGCTGCGACACGTCGAGGCCGTCATCGTGATGACCGAGCGAGCCGAAGGGATCCTGCGCGCGACCAACCAGATCGTCAAGACACCCGTGGTGGTCATCCCCCACGGCGCGGCCGTGAACGGATCCGAGCTAACCCCGACGCCCCAACAGCGTCCGGTGCTGCTGACCTGGGGGCTGCTGGGACCCGGCAAGGGGATCCAGTGGGTCATCGACGCGCTCGCCGACCTCAAGGACCTCAAGCCGGCGCCGCTGTACGTCATCGCCGGCCAGACCCATCCCAAGGTGCTCGCTCATGAGGGCGACGGCTACCGTCGCTCGCTCCAGCGACGCGTGATCGACAACGACGTGGCCGAGATGGTCGAGTTCGACGACACGTACCGCGAGCTCTCCTCGTTGGGCTCGCTCATCGCCAGCGCTGACGTCGTGGTCCTGCCCTACGACTCGAGGGACCAGGCCACGTCCGGCGTGCTGGTCGACGCGGTCGCCGCGGGGCGACCGGTCATCGCCACGGCGTTCCCGCACGCCGTCGAACTGCTGGGCTCCGGAGCGGGCGTCGTGGTCGAGCACGAGAACGCGGCCGCGATCAGCCGCGCCCTGCGGGTCATCCTGACCGACGCCAGCGCGGCCGCGTCCATGCGTGCCGAAGCGAGCCGACTCGCCCCCGGGCTCAGCTGGGACGCCGTCGGACGCCAGTACGGCGCCCTGGCGAACCGGTTGCTGGAGCGCGTGAGGGTCGTCGCGTGATCAGCGCTCCCGAGCCGCGCTTCTCGCACCTGCACTCCCTGACCGGCCCGCACGGGACGTACGAGCACGCCGAGCACGCCTTCGCGCGCGTCGAACACGGGTACTGCACGGACGACGTCGCGCGCGTCCTGCTCGTCGCCTCACGCGAACCCGACCCCGACGCCGACCTCGTGGCCCTGGCGAGATCGTCGCTGTCGTTCCTCGACGCCGCCCAGAGCCGCACCGGCAAGTTCTGGAACCGTCGCCACAGCGGGGGTTCGTGGAGCGGACCGCGCACCGCGGACGACTGCTGGGGACGAGCCCTGTGGGCCCTGGGCACGACCTTCGCCCGCTCTCCGTTCAATGACCTGCGCGACGAGGCGTTCGCGATGTTCGAACGCGGCGCCGGCCAGCGCTCGCCGTGGCCTCGATCGATGGCCTTCGCCGTGCTGGGAGCGGCCGAGGTGCTCGACTTCGATCCGGCGAACCGACGGGCGCTCGATCTGGTCCTCGCGGCGGCCCCGGTGCTGGACCGTCCCGCGGCGTCGCCGACGTGGCCCTGGCCCGAGGAGCGGCTGGCCTACGCCAACGCGGTCCTGCCCGAGGCGACCATCGTCGTCGGCTCGATCCTGGGTGACGCCCGGCTCATCAAGGACGGCCTCGGCCGGCTGGCCTGGCTGCTCGCCCTCCAGACCCGCGACGGTCACCTCTCGGTGACGCCGCACGGTGGGCGCGACTCGAGTTCGTCGGCCGAGCGATACGACCAGCAGCCGATCGAGGTGGCCGCGCTGTCCGACGCGTGCCTGCGGGCCTTCAACCTGACCGGCGACGAGCAGTGGCTGAGCGGCCACGAGCTCGCCGTGCGCTGGTTCATGGGGGACAACGACCTCGGCGCCCCGATGTTCGACGCGCGCACCGGCGGCGGATACGACGGGCTCACCGCGATGGGCCCCAACCTCAATCAGGGCGCCGAGTCGACGATCGCGCTGCTCACCACGCTCCAGAACGCGCGACGTCTCGCGAGGGTGGCGTCGTGAGCGACGTCGGCTTGGCGGTCCGATCCGGGCTGCGACTGCGCCCGGACGGTCGCCGCGTGATCCTGCGCCTCTTCATCCCGGGCCAGGAGCTCGTCGGGGGCAGCGAGTCGCGCACCACGATCACCGTCGAGCGGCTCATGGGCCTTGACGAAGCCGCCGTGGTCGACGAGCTCGCGGCCATCCGGGTGCGCTTCTCGGATCGTCACGACGACCTTGACGAGGTATTCGCCCAGCACGCCGATCGGGTCGCCTCCTACGTGACCCGGCCGCTGACGCCGGCGCGCCGCCAGCTGCTCGGCGCGGTCTTCACGCACGAGTTCTCGCTGGAGGGGTCGTCGATCTGCAACCCCTGCCTGATCGCGCACCCCGACCAGTCCGGCGCGGCACCCGGAAGCCTCCGGGTCATCATGAGCTACCGCGCGATCGGCGAGGGCCACCGGTCGTCGATCGGCTTTCGCACCGGCACGCTCGACGAGACCGGCACGATGCAACTCGACGAGCCCGGTCCGTTCCCCCACGTCGCCGAGACGCGCTTCGCGGACCTCGATCGCACGGTCCTTCACGCCAAGCTGAACGACTCGGGCATCGATGGCGAA
>DAIOGY010000020.1:0-13437 GCA_036745005.1 Acidimicrobiales bacterium
CATGCCCATGGTGAAGGGCCAGATCGAGGTGCCCGGGAATGCTCCCACCACGCCGGCGCCCGACGCCTGCGTGGCCTGGGGGTCGTCCTCGGGACGCGGCTTCATCCGCCGGCTCCACCAGTAGTAGTAGCCGCCGGGCAGGAACCCGAGCAGCATGCCGGCGAACATCATCACCCCGCCGGCGTTCTCCAGGCTCCAGTTCCAGTAGACGGCGCACATCAGCCCGAAGAACAGGCCGAGGCCGAGCATGAGCTTTGCTTCGACCTTCACGCGACCGGCACCTCATCGGGCGCCTCGTCGTGCGCGGGCGCGTGGTTGCCGTGTCCCAGAGACCGGTGCTCGGGGTGGTTGTAGTCCCACGTCGGGCGCTCCGAGCGGATCTGGGGCAGCCGGTAGAAGTTGTGGTGCGGCGGCGGTGACGTGGTGAACCACTCGAGCGTCTGGGCGTCCCAGGGGTTGTCGCCGGCCGGGTACTTCTTCCAGCTGTGCACGACGTTGATCACGAAGATCACCGTCGAGACGCCGATCAGCGCCGCGCCGATCGAGCTCCAATCGTTGAGGTTCTTCCACTGCGGGTCGTGGGGGTACACGGCGACGCGCCGGGGCATCCCCTCGAGGCCCAGCAGGTACTGAGGCAGCGTGAACAGGTTGGTGCCGATCAGCAGGAACCAGAACTGGATCTTGCCCAGGCGCTCGTTGAGCAGGTAGCCCGTGATCTTGGGTCCCCAGTAGTACAGGCCACCCATGCCGGCGAAGACGAGGGCCATCACGACCGAGTGGAAGTGGGCCACCACGAAGTAGGTGTCGTGGGTGAAGAAGTCCAGCGGCGGGCTGGCCAGGTAGATGCCGGTGAGGCCGCCGATCAGGAAGGTCGTGAGGAAGCCCAGGGCCATCAACATGGCCGTGGAGAACCATATTTGCCCTCGCCACATGGTCCCGATCCAGTTGAAGATCTTGATGCCGGTGGGCACCGCGATGAGCAGGCTCATGATGGAGAAGAACGGCAGCAGGACGACGCCGGTGGTGAACATGTGGTGGGCCCACACGCCCAGCGAGAGAGCTCCGATGGAGATCGTGGCGAAGACCATTCCCTTGTAGCCGAAGACCGGCTTTCGTGAGAAGACGGCGATGATCTCGGTGGCCATGCCGAAGAACGGCAGGGCCAGGATGTACACCTCGGGATGGCCCCAGAACCAGAAGATGTGCTGCCACAGCACGGGCACGCCCCCGCCGTTCACCGAGAAGATGTGGGTCCCGAAGTGCCGGTCGCAGTAGAGCATGATCAGCCCGGCGGTCAGCACCGGGAAGGCGAGCAGGATGAGGATGGCCGTGATCAGCAGGTTCCAGGTGAAGATGGGCATGCGGAACATCGTCATGCCCGGAGCGCGCAGGTAGAAGATGGTGGCGCACAGGTTGACGCCGGAGAAGATCGCCGAGAATCCGGTCAGCAGGAGCGCCCCGATCCACAGGTCGGCGCCCGCGCCCGGGGTGTTGGCCGAGTTCGACAAGGGGGCGTAGGCGACCCACCCGAAGTTCGCGGCGCCCCCGGCGACGAAGAAGCCCGAGAGCATGGTGATCGACCCGGTGAGGTACAGCCAGTACGACAGGGCGTTGAGCCGGGGGAACGCCATGTCGGGCGCCCCGATCTGGATCGGCACGATGAAGTTGGCCAGCGCGGCGAACGCGAAGGGACCCGCGAAGAGGTAGATCATGACCGAGCCGTGCATGGTGAACAGCTCGTTGTACTGGGCGAACGACACCAGGGTCCCGTTGGGCGACGCGAGCTGCGCCCGGATGATCTCGGCGAAGGCCCCGCCGATCACCAGCATGATGACCGAGGTGATGGTGTAGGAGAGCCCGATCACCTTGTGGTCGGTCGAGGTCAGCCACTTGAGGATGCCCGAGGGCCCGTGATGCTCCTCGTGGCCGTGGTCGACGATGACGCCGGGGTGCTCGAGGACGTCGACCATCTATTGGGCTCCGTGGCTAGAGGTGGACTTGGACGGGACCACCGACGAGGTCTGTTGTCCCGTCGCCTTCGCCGCCGCGGCCGCGGCGGCGCCGTTCGTGAAGCTGGCGAGCCACGTCTGGTACTGGGCCGGCGACACCACCTTGACGCGGAAGTACATCAGGGAATGGTAGAGGCCGCACAGCTGGGTGCACTGACCGGCGAACGTCCCGCGGTCGACCGCGTAGAAGGTGAACTGGTTCTTCACGCCCGGCAGGGCGTAGCGCGAGAAGTTGAACTCGGGAACGTAGAAGCCGTGCAGGACGTCGGTGGACGTCAGGTTGATGTGCACGCTGGTGTCGACCGGCATCACCATGGTCGGGTTCTGGGTGGTCTGGCCCACCACGACCGCGTCGCTGCCGGGGTAGGTGAACTTCCAGCCCCACTGGAAGGCGTTGACGTCGATGGTCACGGGGGAGCGCGGATTGGCGACGACCTGGTTCTCGACGACGATCGTCGCGGCGAAGAGCCCGAACACGATGAGGATCGGCACGATCGTGTACAGCATCTCCATGGGGATGTGGTACTGGCTCTGGGGCGGGATCTCGTCGCTCCTGCGCCGGTAGCGCAGCACGGCGTAGATGACCAGCACGATCACGAACGCCCCGATGACGACCGCGCCGATCGAGAAGCCCTGCCAGAGGTGGTAGGTCGACTGCGCCGTCCGAGTGACGCCCTTCTTCGCTCCGAATGCGGGCACCGTGCAGCCCGCCAGCGCCAGCGCGGCCAACGGGAGCGCAACGATCCCCCGCACGCGGCGCCACCGGTGGGATGGAGTCGTCACACCCTGAGGGGACAGGGTGGGTTTTTCCACCCCCCGAGACTACTCACTTTCGCTTCGAAGTCACGACCCGCGACGCAGCCGCGCGGCGCGATCACGGCGCCTCGCCGCTTTCGCGCGCGGCCCAGTTGAAGACGCCGCGGGCCATCGTCGACGTCGACGCGTCAGCGCGTAAACCAAAGATCCGCTGGCGGGCCGCCCGGATCGCGCTGTCGTCGGGTGCGGCGAGCCAGGCCATCTCCACGAGGTGTCCGGCCAGGCGAAACGCGTCGTCGGTGCCCCGGGCCGCCAGCGCCTCGGCCCGTTCGGCCAGTCGCCCGGCCCCACCGACCAGCTCGGCGAGTTCGCCGGCCAGCCGCCGGTCCTCGGCCGGCTTCAGCGTCGCCGGGTTGCCGTCCCACCAGCCGCCGTAGAGGCGCCAGATGTTGCGCACGATGAACTCGGGCTCGTCGTACACCGGCTGGAGGAACGGCCGGTCGCCGAGGTGACGCGGCGCGGTCACGCTCGCCAGCACGTCGCTCAGGCGCGCCCCCTGGTTCATGAGCTCCAGGGTCTGGCCCACGAGGCTCTCGAGGTACTCAGCGGTCTCGGTGAGGGCCTGGTGTATCCGCTCGGCGCCGACGATGGGCAGGCCGTGGCCCGGCAACAGGACGTTCGCCGGGAGCTCGGCCATGCGGCGAAGGGCCTGAGCCCACTCGCGCGGGAAGCGCTGGACCTTCTGGGGGTTACCGGCGTTGGGGCTCGACCACACGAAGAGGTCGCCCGTGCACAGCACCGCGCGCGAGGGGACCCACGTCACGGTGGCGTCGTCGGTCTCGCCCTTCTCGTGACGCAGATGCACCTCGAGCCCGCCGACGTCGAGCGTGAGGGTGGCGACATAGGTTTCGTCGGGGTAGCGGTACAGCGTCGGCCAGACCAGGTTGTCCAGGCCGAATTGGCGCCGGTTGATGACCTGGTTGTAGCCGGCGGTGAGCCGGTAGCGATCGAAGCGCCGAGGCAGGTGCTCGTGCGCCACCACGTGGGGTCGGGTCCAGCGCTGCGCCACCGCCTCGTCGTCGAAGAACCCGACGCCGAAGACGTGGTCGATGTGGCCGTGCGAGAAGACCGCCGTGTTGAGCCGTTGGCTCGTCCAGCGCCGGGTCTCGGCGTGGAGCTTGGCCGCGGTGAATGCCGAGCCGGTGTCGACCATGAAGAGCCCGTCGTCGGTCGTGAAGGCCGAGCAGTTGCCGAAGGTCGGCAGGAAGGCGACGCCGTCGGAAACCTCGCAGAGCTCGCCGCTGAAGACGACGGGGTGGTGGTCCGCGGTGCTGGCGTCGCCCCGCCAGAGCCGGTCGGCCAGGTCGAGCAGGTCCACCCGAACGCGACTACGAGTTCGTGTCGGGCGCCTTCGTCTCGCCGGAATCGGACGCCGTGGTGGTCGTCTCGTCCTTGCCCTTGGCCGTCTTCAGACCCTTCTCGAACTCGGTCTTGGCCGAGCCCAGGTTGCGGGCCAGCTTCGGGATTGCCGAACCGCCAAAGACGAGCACGGCCACGACGATGACGACGATCAGCAGGTCCGGTCCAAAGATCTCACCTAGGAACACGTTGTCTCCTCTATCGTGCCTATCGCCACTGTAGTGCCCGCGCTCGTGCGGGGGTCCCTCGGCGTTCGTCGCGGGCCGTGGGCCACAATGGACCGATGGCGTCCCCCCCGCGCGCGACGCTCCGCGACGCGCTGAGTGTCTCGCTCACGGTGGGGACCTACGGGGTGGCCTTCGGGGCCGCGGGCATCGCCGCCGGATTCTCCGTGCTGCAGACGTGCCTCTTCTCCCTCCTCACCTTCACGGGGGCGAGCCAGTTCGCCGCGGTCGGTGTCGTGGCGGCCGGCGGCGCGCCGGCCAGCGCGATCGGCGCGGCCGCCCTCTTGGGCACTCGCAACGCGCTCTACGGGATGCAGATGGCCCCGCTGGTGCGCGCCCGGGGGCTGCGACGCATCGCCGCGGCCCAGGTCACGATCGATGAGTCGACGGCGGTCGCGCTGTCCCAGGCCCCGCGCGGCGTCGCCGCCATGCGCGCCGGCTTCTGGCTGACCGGCGGTGGGGTCTACCTGTTCTGGAACATCTTCACCTTGATCGGCGCGATCGGCGCGCACGCGCTAGGCGCTCCAGCGTCGTGGGGACTCGACGCGGCGGTCCCGGCCGCGTTCCTCGGACTGCTGTGGCCGCGCCTCGAGAACAACTTCCTCCGCGCGGTGGCCGTTGCGGCGATGGCCTTCGCGATCGTGATGACGCCGCTGGTGCCCGCCGGCCTGGAGATCGTCGCCACGGTGATCGTCGCGGTCGTCGTCGGGTGGCGACCGCGATGAGCGACTGGTTCGTGCTCGTCGCGACCAGCGCGCTCTGCTTCGCCATCAAGCTTCTCGGCCACTTCGTGCCGGAACGCTGGCTCTCGGGTGCGCGACTTCAGCGGATCAACGCGCTGATTCCCGTCACGCTGCTGAGCGCGCTGGTCGTCGCCGAGGGACTCGTCATGAAGACCCGCATCGTGGTGGACCACCGACTCGCCGGCCTGGCGGCCGCGCTCATTGCGCTGGTCGCTCGAGCACCCTTCCCGGTCGTCGTGGTGGTCGCCGCGGTGACGTCAGCCGTCGTGTACCACCTGCACTAGCCCGCGAGGGCCACGCCCAGCACGAGCGCAGCGGTCGACGAGAGCGCCGCCAGGCCCGCGTAGACGCCGCGGGCGCGCGCCGTGTCGGCGCGCGTGTGCATCCACGTCGTCGCGCCCGCGACGACGACGGTCGCCATCTTGACGCCGAAGACGACGCCCCACGCGCCCGTGGTGTGGTGCCCCACCACGGCGGCGTTCCACACGCCGGTCGCGATCAACGCGCCGAAAGCCGGCCAGCTGAGTCGGGCGAAGGCGCGGGCGACCTTCTGGGTGGCGCCGTCACCGAGCTCGCGGACGGTGGGAACGAGTCCCCCGAGGACGAACTGGCCGCCGACCCACACCGCCGCGGCCAGCACGTGCAGCGAGAGCCGGACGATGGTGACGGCGTCGGCCAGGCGGGCCACGTCGGCCGCGGCGTTCATTGGCCTCGCCAGTTCGGGGGGCGCTTCTCGGCGAAGGCGACCGCGCCCTCGAGCGCGTCGGAGCTGCGCCCGATGGCGCCGAACGCCTCGTCGTTGACCGGCCAGGCCTCGGCCTCGGTGAGCTCGAGCGCCTGTCGCATGACCCGCTTGGAGGCCCGCACCGCCAACGGCGCGTTCTGGACGATCCGCTCGGCCAGCGCCATCGCGGCCCCGACGACCTGGGCACCGGGCACGACGCGGTTCACCAGTCCCAGGTCGTAGGCCCGCTCGGCGTCGATGGGCTCTCCCGTGAGCGCCATCTCGAGGGCCACGGTCAGCGGCACACGCTTGGGCAAACGGATGAGGCCGCCGGCGCCGGCCACCAGGCCGCGAGTGGCCTCGGGGATGCCGAAGCGCGCGTGGTCGGCCGCGACGACCAAGTCGCACGAGATCATGATCTCGAACCCGCCCGCGAGGGCGGCGCCGTTGACCGCGGCGATGAGCGGCTTGGAGAAGTTGCGCTGGGTGATGCCGCCGAACCCGTGCGCCGTGAACGGAATCTCGCCGGCGGCGAAGCCCTTGAGGTCCATCCCCGCGGAGAAGGCCTTGTCGCCCGCCCCGGTGAGGACGACGACCCAGACCTCGTCGTCGGCCTCGGCGGCGTCGAGCGCCGCGTCGATCGCCTCGGCGGTGGCGCGGTTGATCGCGTTGCGCGCGTCGGGCCGGTTGATCGTCAACAGCTCGACGTGCCCGCGTCGCTCGGTGAGCAGTTCGTCAGCCATGCTCCTCCTTCGTGGGGACCCTCGGTTTGGCAACGACGCTAGTAGTTGCCTCATCGAGTG
The DNA here is from genome assembly GCA_036745005.1 of Acidimicrobiales bacterium. Classification (GTDB taxonomy): domain Bacteria; phylum Actinomycetota; class Acidimicrobiia; order Acidimicrobiales; family RAAP-2; genus RAAP-2. Next base: position 6,679 of record DAIOGY010000020.1, read on the forward strand.
CGTGCGAGACTGACCGAGTGAGCGAGCGTCCACGGGTGCTGGCGACCCTCGACGGCTACGCCGTCGAGGGAGGCCTCGACCGGCCGGGAGAGCCGGCCACCTGCTGGCGGCCGACGATCGCCCTGGGTCGTCACGCGGGCCCGGGAGAGGCGCGAGATCTGTGGACGCACTACGAGACCGTGATCGACGTCGCCGCCGCGATGGGCCTGGACGGAATCCGACTCGACCTGGAGTGGGCGCGCATCGAGCCGCGTCGAGGAGCGATCGACGAGACCGCGCTCGCTCGGTACCGCGCGGTGATCGGCCACGCGAGGTCGAGCGGACTGGACGTGACCGGGGTCCTCGTCGACGCGGCCTGGCCGGCGTGGCTGGGCCTCGAGGCGTGGCTCCTGCCCTGGGTGGAGCCACGCCTCGTCGCCCACGCCCGCGTGATCGCGGGCGAGCTGCGCGACCTCCTCACGGGGCTCGTCATCTTCGCCGACCCCGAGGGGATCGTTGCTCGCGGCTTCGTGGAGGGCACCGCGCCGCCCTGGCGCCATGGGGCGTCCGCCGACGCCGCCTTCGCGGCCGCGCAGGTGTCGCGGATCGAGGCGGCGCTGCGCGCCGACGACCTCGCGGGTCCCCTGGTCGTGGGAGCCACCCGCACGATCTCGCTGGAGCGCCCGGCGGTTGAGGTGGCGGCCGCACTGGCCACGCCGGCCCTCGAGGAGGTCTACCTGCGCAGCCTCGTGCGCGGCGCCGGGCCGACGGCCGCGCCGATCGGACTGGTGACGTGCGACCAGGGTGAGTGGCGCGCCGATGTCCCGGCCGGCTTACGGGCCGTCCTGGCCGGCCTCGCGACGCTCGCGCGCGCGGCGCCGCAGGAAGAAGTAGACCCAGATGGCCACGACCACGGCCAAGAGTGAGAGGCTCGCCCACCCGGCCCACTTCTCGATCTTGGTGAGCGCCCCCCCGGCGAAGTAGCCCAGGAGAGTGAACGCCACGCCCCAGATCAGCCCGCCGGACGCGTTGGCCAGGAGAAAGCGCCGGTACTGCATCTTGCTCAGGCCGGCGAGGCCCGGCATCACCGCGCGCAGGAACGCGGTGAATCGTCCGACGAAGACGTAGGTCGGCCCGCGCCGGCGCAGTCCCTCCAGGGCGCGGTCGACCTCCTTGCGCCGCTTCGCCATGATCGGGATGGCCAGGAGGCGCTCGCCGTAGCGGTGGCCCACGCCGTACCCCACCGAGTCGCCGATGATCGCCGCGGCGACCACCAGCGCGCACAGCGCGGCGACGTTGACGTGACCCTGGCTCGCCACGACGCCGGCGACGATGACCGACGTCTCTCCCGGCAGGACGAAGCCGATGAAGAGCGCCGCTTCGCCGAAGACCAGGAGCGCGACCATTGAGTACACGAGCGGTCCGGGCAGACGGTGAATTTCGTGCAGGACGAACGAAAGAATTGACGCGACGAGCACGACACCATTGTGGTGGATAAAGATTCAATAAGGAGACCACTCTCGCGGGGACATCTCCCGGCGGGTGTGTCACCATGGTCGGATGCCGACCCCCCGCCCGGTGCGCCGCGTTCCCCTCCGCGAGCGTCGACTGCCCCTCGGGGCACCGGTGCGGGCGTGGTCGCAGGCCGAATGGGCGCTGCTGCCCCTGCGGTGCTTCCTCGGGGGCACCTTCCTCTTCGCCGGGCTGCAGAAGCTGGCGAATCCCAACTTCCTCAACTCGCAGAGTCCCAACTCCATCCAGGCCCAGCTGATCGCGGCGACCCGGATCAGCCCCATCAAGTTCCTGCTCACGCACCTGCTCCAGTTCGCCAAGCCGATGGGCATCGTCATCGCCTTCGCCGAGATCGCGATCGGCGTCGGGGCGTTGCTGGGTCTGTGGACCCGGGTCGCGGCGATCGGCGGGGCGATCCTCTCGCTGAGCCTGTTCCTCACCGTGAGCTTCCACGCGTCGCCCTACTACACCGGCGCCGACATCGTGTTCCTCTTCGCGTGGCTGCCCTTCATCGTGTCCGGCAGCGGGTCGCGACTGTCGGTGGACTCGTGGATCGCGGTGCGCGCGGCCAAGACCGAGCGGGCCCCGTCGCCCGTCCTCGTGGCCATCCCCTTCGCGCAGGTGCAGCGGATGTGCGGCCACTTCAACAAGGGACGGTGCAGCGCGCGCGAGGGCCTCGCGTGCGACGCCGCGGTCTGCCCCGTCCTGCTCGGCGATCGGGCGCCGCTCGTGACCCGGGTTCACCTCGACGCCGTCGATCGTCGCTCGATCGTGCTGGGCAGCGCGACCGCCGTCACCGTCGCCGGCGCGGCGGCCCTCCTCGGTGGCGCGACCGCGGCGATCGGTCGCGTGCTGGGCCGCGCACCGGCGCCCACCGCGCCGAGCCAGCTCGGGGGACCGACGACGACGACGCCGAGCGGGGGCACGACGCCCACGACGACTCCGGTGGCGGCGGGCACGCTGCTCGGCCCGGCCAAGGACGTGCCGGTCGGCAACGCGGCGACCTTCACGATCCCGGCCACGGGCGACCCGGGCATCATCGTCCAGCCCGTCGCGGGGACGTTCCTCGCCTACGACGCCGTGTGCCCCCACGCCGGGTGCGTCGTGGGGTACTACGCCGCCAACCACGTGTTCGCGTGTCCCTGTCACGGCTCGACCTTCGCCCTCGACACCGGCGCGGTGCTGGGCGGCCCGGCGCCGCGCGGGCTGGCCAAGCTGGCGGTGGAGGAGTCGAACGGTAACGTCTATCTGAAATGAGTGACGATCGGCGCCGAGCGCTCGTCGTCGAGGACGACGTCAACCTCGCGCGGGCGGTCGCCAACATCCTTTCGGATGAGGGCTTCTCCGTGGTGGAGTGCCACGACGGCGAGAGCGGATTCGACGCGGCGATGTCGGGGCGCTTCGACGTCATCGTCCTCGACGGCATGCTGCCCAAGCGCAACGGCTTCACGGTCTGCCTCGACCTGCGAGCGGCCCAGGTGCAGACGCCGCTGCTCATGCTCACGGCCAAGGACGGCGAGCTCGACGAGATCGAGGGCCTCGAGGTCGGCGCCGACGACTTCTTGCGCAAGCCCTTCGAGAGCTCGATCTTCATCGCGCGGGTGCACGCGCTGCTGCGCCGCCACGAGCGCGGGCGACCGCCGCCGGTGGTCGTCGGGCCCGTGTCGCTCGACCCGGTGGCGCGCCACGTCACCAGCCACGGCCGCGAGGTCGCCCTCACACCGCGCGAGTTCGCCCTGCTCGAGTACCTGATGCAGCGCCCCGACCAGACGATCGCCAAGTCCGAGATCCTCGAGGGCGTGTGGGGCGCGCGCTTCGACGGCGACCCCAACATCGTCGAGGTCTACGTCGGCTACCTGCGCCGCAAGCTCGGCGACGCGCCCGCGCCGTCGATCATCTCGACGGTGCGCGGTGTGGGCTATCGCGTCTCCGCGTGACGTGAAGACCCAGCTCTCGATCCGCGCGCGCCTGACGCTGACCTTCGTCGTGGCCATCGCCGTGGTCCTGACGTTCACGGGCCTGGCGATCGTCAACCTCGTCCACCGGTCCCTGGTGTCGAGCGCGACGAACCAGATCGAGGGCGTGATCGCCGAGACGCAGAACCGATTCGCCACCTCGGCACTGGGTCCGACGCCCGTGACGTTGCCGATGCACGGCAACGTCGTGATCCAGGTGACCAACCTCACCGGCACGCGGGTGTGGGCGGCCAGCGTGACGATCGCCCACCAGCCGGTGCTGGCGCACGCCTACACCGACTTCACCTCGACCAACGGCCTGAAGATCGGCCTGGTGAAGGGTTCGCGCACCGCGGCGGTGCGCGCGGAGCTCGGCCAGGGGGCCGTGCAGTACATCTCGACCAGCCGGGGCCAGGGGTTCATCTTCGGATTCGTCTACGGCGCGCCGATCTCGCACAGCGAAGCCGTCCTCCTCGCCAGCGTGGCCATTTCGTTCCCGCTGCTGATGCTGATCGCCGGGGTGCTGATCTGGCTCGGCGTGGGCTTCACGCTGGCCCCGGTGGAGGCGATCCGGCGTCGGGTCGACGCCATCGCGGCGCGCGACCTCTCCGAGCGGGTGCCCATCACCGGGGGCGACGACGAGATCGCCCGCATGGCCCGGACCCTCAACGCGATGCTCGACCGGCTGGAGGCCGCGTCAAAGTTCCAACAGGAGTTCGTCTCCAACGCCAGCCACGAGTTGCGCAGCCCGCTCACGACCCTCCTCGCCACCGTCGAGCGGGCCCGGCGCGACCCCGCCCACGCCAACTGGTCGGAGGTCGCCGACACCGTCATCCTCGAAGGCCGACGCCTCGACGGGCTCATCGACGACCTGTTCTGGCTCGCGCGCAACGACGAGGACGAGATCGAGGTGCGTCGGGTGGACGTCGACGTCGACGACCTCCTGTTCGAAGAGGCCCGTCGCGTGCGCGCCATGAGCGAACTCACGGTCGACACGTCGCTGGTCCAGCCCACCCGCGTGGTGGGCGACCCCGCGCTGCTCAAGCGCATGATCCGCAACGTGGTCGATAACGCGACGCGATTCGCGGCCAGCTCGCTGCGCCTGGACGCGCACTTCGACGGCGACGACGCCGTGGTGCGCGTGAGCGACGATGGCGAGGGACTGGACGTGGCCCAGAGCGCGCGCCTCTTCGAGCGGTTCGCCCGCTCGGACAGCGCGCGGAGCCGGCGCTTGGGCGGCACCGGGCTCGGGCTCGCGATCGTCAATGAGGTGGTCACGCTGCACGGGGGCACGGCGCGCTTCGTCGAGGTCGAGCGCGGCGCCACGATCGAGATGCGGATCCGTCGCGACGGTGCGGGTCGAGGGAGGTTGGGCAACTCGTAGTCTCGCACTGTGGATGAGATTCTGGTGGTGCGCCAGACTTCGGGCCCGGCGAGGTAACCGCCGTGGCGCGCCGTGCCCCCACGACACGCGACACCGTGCTCAGCACCTTCGCCCTCGTCGCGGTGGCCGAGATCGGCTGGACCATCTACCTGGGCATGTCGCTGCCGCGTCACTACACGGCCAACCATTGGGACCTGGCGTGGGTGGGCCTCGACACGGCTCAGGTCGCCATGCTGGTGTGCGCGGCCTGGGCCGCCTGGCGCCGTCGCGCGGTCCTGATCGTCTTCGCCTGCGCGTCCGGGACCCTACTGGTCGTCGACGCGTGGTTCGACGTCACCACCGCGCGCTACAGCGACCTCGACGAGAGCCTGCTGCTGCTGGCCGTGGAACTGCCGCTGGCGATCCTCATGTTCTGGATCGCGCGGCGCATCTTCCGGCGCCTCACCGAAGCGACGTCGAGCGAAGACAGCAAGGAACGAGCGACCCTGCCCAGCGGGTGGGGCGGCCGGGAGGACTCGCCCGCCGACTAGCGGGTGACGCCCTCGAGCTCGAGCAGGAAGAGCTTGACGTCGATGCCGCCGCCGTATCCGCCGAGCCCGCCGTTGGCGCCCACGACGCGATGGCACGGCACCACCACGGGCCACGGGTTCACGTGGTTGGCGTTGCCGACCGCGCGCACGGCTCGCGGCCGACCCACGGCGGCCGCGACGTCGCCGTACGTGCGCACCTCGCCGTAGGGGATGGCGCGCAGCGCGTCCCACACCTCTCGCTGGAACGAGGTCGCCGGGACCGGGGCCAGCGAGACGGTGAAGCGCGTGCGCGCGCCGGCGAAGTACTCGCCCAACTGGTCGGCGGCCGCCTTCACCGCCGCCGGGGCCGCGCCGCGCGAAGCCGGCGTGGGCTCGTGGGGCATGATGATGCGGGTCACGGCACGCTCGTCGCCCTCGACGACCCACGTGCCGACCGGAGATGTCACGGCGTGGCGAAAGAGTCCCATGCGCCTGTTCTACTCGTGTACCGTCACACGCGTGCCGTCCCTGAGCGTCCGCCACGACGACGTCGAGATCGTCGTGGACGTGCGCGGCGACGGACCGACCGTGCTGCTGCTGCACGGCTGGCCCGACACGGGCGCGCTCTGGGACGACGTCGGCGCGCGACTGGTGGAGGCCGGATACCGGGTCGCCGCGCCGGACCTGCGCGGGTGCGGGCGTTCCTCCAAGCCCCGCGCCGTGGCCGCGTACCAGATGCACCACCTGGTGGGCGACGTGGCGGCGGTGATCGACGCGCTGGGCGCGGCGCCGGTGGTGCTCGTGGGCCACGACTGGGGCGCGGCGCTGGCCTGGGCCGTGGCGGCCCTCGAGCCGACGCGCGTGTCACACCTGGTCGTGTTGTCGGTCGGCCATCCGACGGCCTTTCGCTCCGCCGGCCTCGACCAGCAGATGCGCAGCTGGTACACCCTCCTGTTCAGCTACGAGGGGCTGGGCGAGAGGTTCCTGCGTCAGCGCGACTACGAGGCGATGCGGTCGTGGCTGCGCCACCCCCGGGTGGACCAGGTGATCGCCGAGCTCGAGCGCGACGGCCAGATGACGACCCACCTCCTCTGGTACCGGGCCAATCTGGCGCCCGACGCATTTGTCGCGGACCCGCCGGTCCTGCCGCCCATCCTCGCGCCGACCCTGGGCGTGTGGTCCAGCCGCGACCTCGCCCTCACCGAGAGCCAGATGACGAATTCGGCGCAGTACTGCTCCAACGGGTTCACCTACCGACGCCTCGACGGCGCGGGGCACTGGACGCCACTGGAGGTGCCCGACGACATCGCCGCGGCGATCGTCGGATTTCTGCAACCGGGCATGTGACCAAGGTCACGAATCGGGCCCCATGACGCGGTTCCCGGTCGGAGACCGGTGGCGCGACTGATAGAAAATAACT
>DAIOGY010000021.1:0-12758 GCA_036745005.1 Acidimicrobiales bacterium
CATCACGGACCTCAGTGTTCTCGGTGGGCAGAGGGTCCTTGAGCTGGTGCGCGCCACCATCAACCTGGGCCACGAGATGGGTCTTCGGGTGGTCGCCGAGGGCATCGAGGACGTCGCCACGTTGGATCTGCTGATCGACCTGGGATGCGAACGCGCCCAGGGGTACTACATCAGCCGGCCGGCCCCCGCGAGCAAGCTCTCCTTCAAGGCCACCGAGCGCGAGATGGCCCAACCGACCCCGGTGGGCTAGGCGAGAACGGGCGACGGCGCGCACCGGTCCCTCCGGCATGTGCGCGCCGTCGCCGGGACCATGGCCGAAGACGACGCCGAGCGCGCGCCGTCTAGGCTTGAGGACATGTTCCCCCCATTTTTCTGTCGGTCCCGTGGTGCCCTCGCGGCAGTTGGCGTGGCCCTCTGCGTCGTGATCGGTGCCGGCGCGAGCGCCGGCGCCTCCTCGGCGCCGAGCGCCGCCAGCATCATCAAGGCGGCCCAGGCGGCCATCGCCAAGCAGACCAGCGTGCACGTCGTCGTCTACTCCAAGACCGGCAAGGTGACCACGAAGGTCGTGGTCGACATCGGCCGCACGTCCGGCAAGGAGCGGATCACCCAGGGAGCCAAGGCGGTCACGATCACGCTGACCGCGAAGGGCGCGTACGTCAAGGGGACACCCACGGGCATGACCGGCATCATGGGCCTGACCGCGGCCCAGGAGAAGATCGTCGGCGATCGGTCGGTCGCCATGGTGTCGGGGACCACCGCGTACAAGAGCTTCCAGCAGAGCCTGACCACGCCCGCGCTGCTCAGCTTCCTGCCGTCGGCGAAGGGCACGACGCTCCTGCCGGTCGTGAAGGGTTCGGGCAGCTACCGCCTGCGCTGGACCACCAAGGGCACGACCTCGTCGTCGAACGTGACGAGCACGCTGCTGATCTCGTCGAAGTCCGACTCACTGCCCCAGAGCGAGACCATCACCGGGGCCACCGGTGGCGGGTCGACCACCTTCTCGCACTGGGGCGAGACGATCCACGCGACTGCTCCGGACTCGTCGCACGTGATCGCCTACAAGAAGGTCTTCGGCTAGGCCGACCCCGGCTCGCGCCCGGTCACTCCTCGAGCAGGTACTGCGGCCCCGAACCCGAGGCGCCGGCCGCGTCACCCGGATTGGCCAACGCGCAGGTGCGCAGCGACAGGCAGCCGCACCCGATGCAGCTGGTCAACCCGCCGCGCAGCGCCTCGAGCACGGCGATGCGCTCCTCGATGCGTTCGCGCCACCCCTGAGTCAGGCGCCGCCAATCGCTCGCGGTGGGCGCCTTGTCGGCGGGCAGGGCCGAGAGGGCCTCGACGATCTCGTCGAGGCTCAACCCCACCCGCTGGGCGATGCGGATGAAGGCGAGCCGGCGCAGGACGTCGCGCCGGTACCGTCGCTGGTTGCCCGGCGTCCGCTCGGCGCGCACGAGCCCCTGTCGCTCGTAGAAGCGCACGGCCGAGGCGGCGAAGCCGCTGCGGCTCGCGATCTCGCCGATGGTCAGGTGCTGATCGGCCACGACCCACCAACTTTCATCTCCGGGTCCTTGACTTAAAGATTACTTTAACTTATAGCCTGGATCCGGAGCCACCGACATGGCGTCGGGGCGGGAGGGACTCATGCCGGTTGCCATCGTCACCGGGGCCTCGAAGGGATTCGGGCGCGCCGTCGCGCGCGACCTCGCGGCCAGCGGGTGGAACCTCGTGATCGACGCGCGACACGCCGACCCCCTCGGCGAGGTGGCGGCGGAGCTGCGCGACGCCGGGGCCGCGGTGAGCGCCCACGCCGGCGACGTGGCCGACGCGGCGCACCGCCGGGCCCTGGTCGCCGCGGCGGCGACGTCGGGGTCGCTGGAGCTGCTCGTCAACAACGCGAGCGCGCTCGGAGTGAGCCCCCTGGTGGGGCTCGCGGCCTACCCGTTGGACGAGCTGCGCCGCGTCTACGAGGTCAACGCCCTGGCGCCCCTGGCCCTGATCCAGGACGCGTGGGACCTGCTGCGCTCGTCGACCGGCACCGTGGTGTCGGTGACGTCGGACGCCTCGGTCGAGGCCTACGCGGGCTGGGGCGGCTACGGCTCGTCGAAGGCCGCCCTCGACCAGCTCGTGCGGGTGCTCGGCGCCGAGGAGCCCGAGATGCGCTTCTACGCCTTCGACCCGGGCGACATGCGCACCGACATGCACCAGGCGGCGTATCCGGGCGAGGACATCTCGGACCGTCCGTGGCCCGAGGCGGTGGTGCCGGCCCTCAACCGCCTCCTGGCGTCGGGCGCGCCGAGCGGCCGCTACCGCCGCGACGAGTGGGGCGCGCCGTGACGTCACTCGCCGACGCGGCGGCGCGCTTCGACTTCGAGCTGCCGCGATCGAGCGAGGCCGGCGAGCCGCCCGAGGCGCGCGGCGCCGCGCGCGACGACGTGCGGATGCTCGTGGCGTATCGCGCGAGTGGGGCGCTGGTCCCGAGCGCGTTCCGCGAGCTGCCGGCGTTCCTCGAGCCCGGCGACCTGGTGGTCGTGAACACCTCGGGCACGATCCCCGCGGAGATCGACGCGATGGGCGACGACGACACGGCTCTCGTGGTGCACCTGTCCACCCGGCTCGACGACGGGCGCTGGGTCGTGGAGCCCCGGCGCGGCGACGGGTCCGGCACGCGGCGCTGGACCGGCTCGCCGCCGGCGCGCGCGCTGCGCCTGCGCGGCGGTGGATCGATGATCCTTGACGAGCCCTACGGCGACGCGCGGCGACTGTGGGTGGCGACGATCGACGTGGGGGGCGACGTCGTGTCCTGGCTGGCGACGCACGGGCGCCCGATCCGCTACAGCTACGTGGAGCGCACCTGGCCGATCGAGCTCTACCAGAACGTCTACGCGACCGAGCCGGGCAGCGCGGAGATGCCCAGCGCCGGGCGGCCGTTCACCACGGCGATGATCACGCGGCTGGTGGCGTCGGGCGTGGACGTGGCGCCGCTGGTGCTGCACACGGGTGTCGCCTCGCTGGAGGCGGACGAGGCGCCCTACCCCGAGCGCGCCGTGGTCTCGGCCACGACCGCCGAGCGCGTCAACCGCACCCGGCGCGCGGGCCACCGGGTGATCGCCGTGGGCACGACGGTGGTGCGCGCCCTGGAGTCCGCGGCGGGCGCCGACGGGCGCGTCCACCTCTTCGACGGGTGGACCGACCTCGTGATCACCCCCGAGCGCGGCATCCGGGTCGTCGACGGGCTGTTGACCGGATGGCACGAGCCGGTCTCGTCGCACCTGATGCTGCTCGAGGCGATGATCGGGCGCGACCTGCTGGTCGACTCGTACCGGGCGGCGCTGGTGCAGGGCTATCGCTGGCACGAGTTCGGCGACGCCCACCTGATCCTGCCCTGAGGGGCCGGCCAGAGCGGCCCGACGTCTCGTCGGCTCACACCAGGGCGCGGCGCAGGCGCAGGACGGCGGCGCCGGTGAACAGCGCCGCGAATCCCGCGAGGATCGACAGCTGGGGCGCGATGGACACCAGCGTGCCGCCGCGTGACAGCAGGTCGGTCCAGGCGTCGACGGCCCAGGCCTGGGGCACCACGTGGCCGACCTCGCGGAACGCGTTGGACAGGATGGCGAGCGGCCACATGCAGCCGCCCAGCATGCCGAACACGATGCCCAGCGTGGTGCCCGCCGCGCTGGACTGCTCGGGCGTCTTGAAGAGCGTGCCGGCCAGCATGCCCGCGCCCGCGCCCACCAGTGCCCAGGTGACGACCAGGGACGCGGCGGCGAGCGGATTGCCCCACGAGACGCCGAAGACCGCCGCGCCGACGCCCACGATCAAGGCGGACTGGGCCAGGGCGACGAGGGTGAACGTGAGGAACTCGCCGAAGACGATGGTGCGGATGTGCACGGGCGCCGCGGCCATCCGCTCGTACATCCCGAGGCGGCGCGTCTCGATGATGTTCGCGCCGGCGCCCAGCGCGCTGAGGAACACGAAGAGGACCAGCATGGTCGGCGCGGAGTAGCTGTAGCCCTCGGGCAGGATCTTGGCTGTGCGCTCCACGCGCACTGTGGTCACGCCGACCGTCGCGATCCTTCCCGCGAGGGCGTCGACCTTCACGAGGTTGGCGGCGAACGTCCCGCCCACGTGCGAGGTGGTGAAGAGGGCGGCCTGGATCCGAGCGCCGGCCCCGGCGATCACCGAGTCGACGGCGGTCGCCGCGGCCTGCTGGTTGGAGTTCGCGGGCTCGGTCATGATCCCGACCGTCACGACGTCGCCGTGGCGGATGCGCGCGTCCATCCCGGCGGGCAGCACGACCGCGGTGAGCACCTCGCCCCGCGCGACCGCCTTGGTCGCGGCCCGGGAGTCGGGATAGACGTGCACGTTGAGGTCGGGCGACTGGCGCAGCGCCGTGGTGAGCTGCTGGCCGATCGGTCCGGCGCCCTCATTGACCACGCCCACCTTGAAGACGGTGAAGCCACGGACGCTCGCGCCGATGATCAAGATCACGAAGACCGGCAGGACGAGCAGGAAGAAGAGCGCCGTGCGGTCGCGCACGATCCTGCGCAGCGAGGCCCGGGCGATGGCGAGCGACCTCATCGGGCCATCGCCTGTCGCGCGAGTGACGCGGCGACGCCACCCACCACGGCGCTGAAGAGGAGGATGGCCGCGATCGGCTGAGCGACCGTGGCGAGTCCACCGCCGGTCGTGGCCAGGTCGGTGAACCCGCGCAGGGCCCACCCGTTGGGCGTGGCCAGGGCCAGGTGCTGCATGACCGCCGGCATCGAGGAGAGCAGCACGAAGTTGCCGCCGAGCAGCGCGAGGGCGAACACGATCACCGACGAGATCCCCTCGGCCTGGCGCGGCGTGCGCGCGATGACGATCACGAGCGCGGTCAGGCACACGATGGCCACGATCATCGCCAGGCCCAGCGCCGCGGCGGCCAGCGGATTGCCCCAGTGCGCGCCGAAGGCCACCGAGGTGATGACCGCGATGGTCGCCAGGCTCAGCGTGCCGAAGACCAGGACCGACAGGGCCTTGCCGATCAGGATCTGCACCGGGCGCACCGGCGCGGCGCGGACGCGGTCGATCATGCCCGTCGCACGGTCCACGAAGTAGCTGCGCGAGGTGAACGTGACCATGAACAGCAGGAAGAAGATGGCCATCGCCGGGGCGTAGTAGCTGATCGCCGTGAGCTCGTTGGCCCCCACCGGCAGGTGGCCGGGCTGCTCGGGTATCTGCAGCGCGGTGGCGTCCTTTACGAGCTGGGCGGTGGAGGACGCCGGCGCGCCGGCCGCCAGCGCGGCCTCGACCGAGAGCCGGTCGGCGTTGATCTGGGCGACGAACGAGCTGGCGATCGAGGACGTGATGCTGCCGGCGATGGCGGCGTTGACGCTGGTGAGCACGCGCAACGAGTCGGGGAGCGCGCTCTGGGCCGCCGCGCTGAAGCCCGCGGGGATCACCAGGGCCGCTTGGACGGTCCCCGAGCGCACCGCGGACGCCGCGGCGCCCTGGGTGGCGAAGGTGCGCACGGTGAGGATCTGGCGGGCCGCCGGCTGGCCCAGGGCGCGCAGGACCCCGGTCGCCACCGGGCCGTGGTCCTCGGCGACGACGCCCAACGTGTAGTGGAAGTTCGCCGTTCCCTTGAAGGCGAAGCTCATCAGGGCGGCGATGAGCAGGGGCGCGACGAGCCCGATGGCGATCGCGGAGCGATCGCGCAGGCGCTGGCGCAGGTCCTTGCGCGCGATGACGAAGGCCGCGGGCACGCTACTCCCGCAACGCGGTGCCGGTGAGGTGCATGAAGACGGCCTCGAGGTCCGGTTCGACGACGTCGACGCTGTTGACCTCGACGCCCACGCCCTCGGACGCCTCGAGCACCGCGGGCAGGATGCGGCGCCCGTCGAGCGCGAGCAGGTGGACCTGGCCGTCGGCGACGCTCGCGCGCTCGACGCCGGGCAGCGCGCGCAGCGCGGCGGCGAACCCCTCGAGGTCACCGGACGCGCCGAGCTCGATCCGGTCGTGCTCGCCGAGCTGGGAGACGAGCTCGCGCCGCGTCCCTTCGGCGATGAGCCGTCCCTGGTCGATGATGCCCACGCGATCGCACACGCGCTCGGCCTCTTCCATGTAGTGCGTGGTGTAGAGCACGGCCATCCCCTGGCGTCCGAACTCCTGGACGCGCTCGAGGATCGAGTGCCGGCTCTGGGGATCGACGCCGACGGTCGGCTCGTCGAGGACGAGCAGGACCGGGTGGTGCAAGAGACCGGCGGCGATGTTGAGGCGCCGCTTCATGCCCCCGGAGTACGCGTCCACGCGGTCGTGGCCCCGGTCGGTGAGTTCAGTAAGGTCCAGGGCCTCGTCAACGCGCTCGGCGAGCAGGGATCCGGTCAGCCCGTAGAGGCGCCCGAGGAACGCCAGGTTCTCGCGCGCGGTGAGATCCGGGTACAGCGCGATGTCCTGGGGCACGTAGCCGACCAGCGCCTTCACCGCGAGGTTGCCGGCGGCCAGACGGCCGGCGACCGTGATCGTGCCGCCGTCGGGCGTCAGCAGCCCGCACACCATCTTGATGGTGGTCGTCTTGCCGGCGCCGTTCGGCCCGAGGAGCCCGTAGATCTCGCCAGGTTCCAGCGAGAGGCTGATCCCGGCGACCGCGACGCGGTCGCCGAAGCGCTTCGTGAGGTCCCGGCACGTCAGTATCGGCTCGCCCACGTAACGACTATGGCACCTCGCTGCGCCGCCGGTCAGGGAACAAGGTCCCGCGACGTGCCCGCGCCCGCGGGTGTCGGCTGCGCGCGGGTGATCCGGCGTCCTCGCGGACGAGTGATCACCGGGTTGTCACGTCCATGACACCATCGTTCGTCGCCGGCACCGTGAGCGCCGCCGGCGAGCGGCGCAGGAGCGCGGACACGGCCCCGGCTCCGAGGGCCATCGTCGCGATGTAGAGCCACAGATGGCGAAAGTGCTCGAGGGTCGCACCGGCCGAGTGCGTGACGCCCAGGATGACGACGAGCACCGCCACGCCGATGGCTCCGCCGACCTGGCGCGCGGTTTGGTTGACCGCGCTGCCCACGGCGAATCGTGCGGGGTGCAGGCTCGAGACCGCGGCGGCGCTGAGCACCGGGAAGGTCAGCCCGATGCCCAGGCCCACGATCAGCGTGCCGGGCAGCCACACGCCCAGGTAGTCGTGGCGAAGCCCGATGCGCGTGACGTACCAGGCGAGGCCCGCGGCGAAGAACGCGAACCCCGTCAGCAGCACCGGACGAAATCCGTAGCGCGCGGCGAGGCGACCGGCGGGTCCGGCGACGACCGCGACGACGAGCGGCCCCGGCGTGATGGCCAGACCCGCCATCAGGATCGAGTAGTGCCACACGCCGGTCAGGAACAGTATGTTGCCGAGCAGCAGCGCGAAGAACCCCATCGAGTACAGAAGGGTGGCGACGTTGGCGAGACTGAAGGATCGTGAGCGGAAGAGCGCGAAGTCCAGGACCGGCTCGCGGTGACGCAGCGATCGACGCACGAAGACCGCACCCAGCAGCACGAAGAGCGCGAACGACGCCACGACCCGCGGGCTTGACCAGCCCCAGCTCGGACCCTGGGAGATGGCCAGCACGAGCGCGGCCAGGCCGAGGCTCACGAGGGCCACGCCGGCGTAGTCCGGACTCGCGGTCTCACCCGAGCCGGGGGAGCGCTCGAGCACGCGGCGACCCACGAGCCACGCGACGACGCCAATCGGGAGATTGACGTAGAAGGCGGAGCGCCAGCCGAATCCGGTGATCAACAGGGCACCGAAGGACGGACCGGTGGCGACCGCGAGAGCGCCGATGCCGCCCCACAGCGCGACGACCTGGGAGCGGCGCTCTCGCGGGAACGCCCCGAGCAGCAGGGCGAGCGACGCCGGCAGCAGGGCCGCGGCCCCGACTCCCTGGACGACGCGGCCGGCCACGAGAAGCCCCACCGACGGCGAGAGGGCGCTCAGCGCGGAGCCGGTGCAGAACACACCGAGACCGGTGAAGAAGACGCGACGGCTGCCGAGACGGTCGGCGGTGCGCCCGGCGATGACCAGAAGCGAGCCGAAGACGATGGAGTAGCCCGTCACGACCCACGCCAGGCTCGAGCGCGGATCGTGGGCGAAGGTGCGCTGGAGGGCGGGGAAGGCGACGTTGACGATGGACAGGTCGAGCGACGCCATGAACGCGCCGAGGGCCGTCACGGCGAAGACGGCGCGGCGCCGCGCGTCGGGGAGGGGGGGCTGTAACTGCCGTGTCAGTTCCGTCATACAACGCACCATAGCGACTTGCGTTGCATGATGCAACTAACTAGACTGGGCGTGTGGAACGCAAGAGCTTTGCCGCGATGGACTGCTCGGTGGCCCAGTGTCTTGAGGTGGTCGGCGAATGGTGGAGCATGCTCATCATCCGCGACGCTTTCTTGGGCGTGACCAGGTTCGAAGAGTTCCAGAGCCGGCTGGGCATCTCGCGCAACATCCTTCAGTCGCGCCTCGGCACCCTCGTGAATGCCGGCGTTCTGAGCCGCGTGCCCTACTCGACGCATCCGCCGCGCGTCGACTACCGCTTGACGGCCAAGGGCCGCGACCTGTGGCCCGTGCTCAACGCGATGCGCCAGTGGGGCGACGCCCACGCCGCGCCCACCGGTCCGCCGGTCGAGATCGTCCACACGGCGTGCGGTCGGCGCACGAGCGCGGTCGTGGTGTGCGCGTCGTGCGGCGAGCCGCTCGGCGGGCGCGACGTGGAGGCGGTGCCGGGCCCCGGGCGCCACGGGCCCGTCGTGCGCCCTCGTCGTGAGAGCGTGAAGGACTCGGCGGTTTAGGCGCGCGCGGGCGCCGAGTCGCGGCCCCAGTGCGGACGCGACACCTCGGGCTCCGTGGCGATCTCGTGAGGGGCCACGCGCTCGATCAACGACTCGCGCGCGAGGAAGTCATCGAGCTGGTCGGCGTCCATCGGGTACGCGATGAAGTATCCCTGAGCGACGTCGGCGCCGAGGCGACGCACGGACTCCAGGTCCTCGGGGGTCTCGATCCCCTCAGCCACGACCGTCAGGTGCAGGGCGCGCGCCAGCTCGATGGTCGAGCCGATGACCGCGGACGCCCGAGCGTCGGTGGCGAGGGCGCGCACGAAGGAGCGGTCGATCTTCAGCTCGTCCACCGGCATCTCGAGCAGCTGGGACATCGACGAGTAGCCGACGCCGAAGTCGTCGATCGAGATGCGGACGCCGAACGAGCGCAGCGTCTCGATGCTCTGGCGCGTGCGCACCGGGTCCTCGCCCAGGCTCGACTCGGTGACCTCCAAGGTCAGGCGGCCGGGCCCGACGCCGTGTTCGGTGAGCACCCCGTCGATGAATCCCGGCAGCTCGTTGTCGAATAGGTCGTAGTGCGAGATGTTCACGTTCATCTGCAGGGTGTAGCCGGCCTCGTCGAGCCGGGCGGCCTCGGCGACGGCCGTGCGCAGGACCTCGTGGGTCAGGGGCTGGATCAGCCCGACCCGCTCGGCCAAGGGAATGAAGTCGTCGGGCATCAGCGTCCCGCGGGTGGGGTGGGGCCAGCGCACCAGCGCCTCCACGCCATCGATGACGTTGCTGGACAGGTTGCGCGTGGGCTGGTAGTTCAAGATCAGGGTCCGCGATTGCAGCGCGTCGCGAAGGTCGCTGATGAGGCCGAGGCGTTCTCGACTGTTGAGGTCGTGGTCGGCGTGGTACAGGCAGACCGTGTGGTGGCTCCGCTTCGCCTCGTACATGGCGACGTCCGCGCTGCGCAGCAGGGCTGATTGGGTGGTCCCGTGCTCGGGGTAGAGGGCCACCCCGATGCTCGCGCCGACTCGCACGACCATGCCGGCCAGCGAGATGGGGTCGTCGAGCGTTTCGGCCAGCTCCGCCGCCAGGGCCTCGACGTCGACGTCCGCGTCGACCTCGCACGTGACGGCGAACTCGTCGCCGCCGATGCGCGCGATCCGGCCGTGGCCCTCGAAGCGATGCTGGAACCGCTCACCCACGATCCGCAGGAGCTCGTCGCCGCTGTCGTGGCCCAGCGAGTCGTTGATCTCCTTGAAGCCGTCCAGGTCGATGAGGAGCACCGCGAGCCGCTTGGACGGGTCGTGCAGCGCGACCTGGGTCTCGGCGTCTTCGAGGAAGGAGCGCCGGTTCCTCAGCCCGGTCAGGTCATCGGTTCGCGCCACGCGGTAGTTGGCCTTCTCCATGACGCGCACCTCGCGCAGCGTCAGGCCCATGCGCACGATCACCAGGCAGAGCGCGCCGATGGCCAGCAGTGACGTGATGCGTGACGTGCGGTGAACCAGCGACACCAGGATCACGCTGACCGAGAGGGAACCGAAGATGATGGGGACCAGCGTGACGCCGCGCGGCACCAGGGTCCGCTCGGTGCGCTGCGCGGTGCGACGGTCCTCGCGCGGCCAGGCGGCCAGCCCGATCATCCAGATCGCAACGTTCCAGGTCGCGTCCAGGGGCGTGCCCAAGACGTAGGTGCCCGCGACCTGCTGGTTGAGGTAGACGACGTCGCCGATGACGAACGCGACGACGCCCGCGATGAGCAGCAGGGTGGGCAGGTTGGGTCGGTACCGCAGCGGGGCCAGGCCGGCGACCAGCAGGACGAGCAGCACCAGGTCGCAGATCGGGTACGACATGCCCACGACCACCTGCAGGGGGTGGCCGCTCACGCGCAGCACCGGGTCGAACCAGAGCATCGCGGCCAGCGACGCGATGGCCAGCCCGGTCACGGCGCCGTCGAGACGGATGCTCAAGATGCCCGAGCCGTAGGAACGCTGGGTCATCAAGACGACGCCGAGGGCGAAGAAGACGTAGGAGAGCAGGTACGCCACGTCGCTGGGCGCGGGGCTCGGGATCGGCACCAGGTTCTGGTCGTGGAACAGGTAGATCAGGTTGGCGGCGTTGAAGAGGGCGACGCCCAGGCCCATGCAGACCCAGGCGCGGCGCTGACGGGTGGAGCGCCACGCGCGCAACGTGATCGGGACCAGGGGTGCGATCGACGCCGTGTTGGAGACCCAGCCGTCCCAGTAGCCCGAGTAGCCGGACTTGGGCCGGTGCATCACGAACAGCGAGGCCACGTAGGCCAGGGTGAGCACGGCGGTGGCCAGCTGGGTCCAGAACTGCGACGGCTGGTCGTAGATCCGGCGCGCCGCGCCGGCCAGCCGCGCTCGCGCGGGCGCCGCGGGCGCACGAGGGACGCTCAGCGACGGGCGAGAGTCGGATCGGCGCGGGCGATCGAACAGGGTGAGGGGCGCGTCGCGGCGAGGGGTTCGCGGTGCCTGCCCGTTTCCCTCGACGACGTCCACCGTCACCTCCCTGCCCTGCTCGGTTCCCCGAAGAGTTGATGCCGCGGTGTCGGTTCTCGCCGACCACTCGGCGGGGTGAACGCTGCGGTTCTACGGCTCCGGGGTCAGTCTCCTGGACGCAGGTCAAGCATTGGACTCTGAGGTGTCAACCCCTACCCAAATCGTGAGGAGCGACGCCGGACTCGCGAGTGGCGGGTACGTACTGGCGGGCCGGCGCGAGACGTCGAGCGGCCGAGGGTTGGTGGCCGCGAGTCGTCGCGCCGGTCCGTCCGAGGGCGTCTTCGGCGGCGGTCGTCCTACCTATCGACCCCGTCGGTGGGCGACGTCGTCGCGGTCGGGCCGGACGTGGCGTCGCTGACGCGCACCGTGTCGAGCCCGGACTTGAACTCACTCTTGGCCTGGCCCAGGCTTCGCGCCAGCTTGGGGATGGCCGAGCCGCCGAAGATGACGACGGCGACCACGACCACGACGACCAGCAGGTCAGGGCCAAAGATCTCACCTAGAAACATGTCTCTCTCCTTCTGTCATGTCGAGCCCACGTGCCTCGGCTCCGTCGCGTCGTCGTGTTCGCGCCGTGGCGCCGTGGCGCCGTGGCGCGGCGCGAACACGACCTCGCTCACGCGACCACCGGTGACGCTGACGACCTGTTGCGATCCTTCGACGAGGTAGCGGCCCGTCCGCAGCTGCGGGTAGACCGCGGCGAAGGTGGTCTCGCCGGAGCCGTAACGCTCGCGCACCGCGCTGTGGACGGGCGCGACATCGAGATCCAAGGGCTCGAGTTCGATTTCGCGTCCGTCCCAGGCGGAAGAGGTCACGAGCATCACGGCGCCGGTCTCGCCTCCGATGTCGAGGATCACGGTGCCGTCCCCGCTGGGACCGAGTCGCGGTTCAGCGCTCACGGTCACGCCGGGACGTCGAAGCCGCTGTAGGGAGTGCCCATGTACGGGAAGCTCGGCAGGAACGTCAGTCCGGACCCGGTGACCCCGGTGTTGATCGCGGCGATCGCTCCGTCCTTGGTGAACGACGAGTCGACGAGGGGGATCGTCGCGCCGGCCACGGCCAGCAGCTCGATGGACACGACGTCGTCGACGATGCGCCGACCGTTCGGGAAGCCCGCGACGTCGCCGCCCACCACACCGAGGGGGTTGGGTGTCTTGGACGCGGGGATCGCGAGGTTCAGTCGCAGCATGTCGGCCTGGGTGGAGCCGGTATAGGTCGAGAAGGTCGGCGAGATGACGCCGGCCGGAATCCCGGTGAGCAGGATCGCCTCGAGGTCCGCGCGGGGCTTGGCGTAGGCGGCCAGGTTGGGGAAGTCGCCGGGGTAGAGCACGTTGAGCAGGCCCGCGAGCTCGGGGTGGGCGACGCCCGCCACGTAGTGGCTGTCGTTCGCCGGGGACTGGGTGTTCCACTCGTCCTTCTTCGACAGCGGCACGAGGAGCTCGTTGAAGAGCGGGTTGCCCA
>DAIOGY010000022.1:0-12361 GCA_036745005.1 Acidimicrobiales bacterium
TTGTTCGGAGGGGTACTCGTTGACGAAGCTCAAGCCCACGCTGAGCGCGATGATGAGCAGCGCGAAGCCGAGGTAGGCCTCGGCGCCGGTGACCCCGAGGCGCACGAACACCCGGTGCAGGGTGGGCGAGCTGTTGATGATCTGTCCACCGGACTTCGCGATGCTGCCCAGGAGCAGCCCGTACGCGACGACGGACCCGGCCCAGGCGAGGAGCGAGGGACGCGCCAGGCGCACCGAGAGGCCGAAGGGTCCGGTGAGCAGCGACGAGCGCGTGCGCGCGCTCGAGCGGTCCGCGAGCACGCTGGCGCCCAGGTCGCGGCGACCCGCCAGGTAGATGGCGATCGCCCTCGCGACGACGCTCAGCGCGACGATCGGCACCAGCGCCCACGGGTCGGGTGATGTGAGGGGGCGCATCTGCTCGATCCAGCCCAGCGGCGTGGCCCAGCGCAGCCACGCGAGGCCCGAGCCGGAGTCGGCGACCATGCGCAGGGCGTAGGACGCGCCGAGCAGCGCCGTCGCGTAGCCCGCGGCCTGGCGTCGCGTCGAGGCCAGCTGGGCGCTGAGCGAGCCCACGGCGAGGAACATCGCCGCGCCCGCCACGATCGCCAGCGTGAAGTACAGCGCCGCGCCGACGCCGATGCCCACCTTCGTCGAATGGCCCACCGCGACCGTGATGACGCCGGTGGTCACGAAGAGCGCGGCCAGCCCGGCGTAGAGCGCGGTGATCGCCTGGACGGCGGCGCGGCGACGGGTCGTGGCGCCGGCGAGCAGCAGCTCCCAGCGTCCGGCGTCCTCCTCGCCGCGCGTGAGGCGGGTGGAGGTCAGGAGGCCCCAGACGGCGCCGGTGATCGCCAGGACGGTCAAGCACTTCCACGCCGTGAAGCCCGGAACGGTGTCGATGCGGATCGCCGGTCCGACGAGCGCGCTGATGCCCGGGTTGGACCCGAACTGGTGGACGAGGAGGCGCCGCGCGGCGAGCGTCTTGTAGCTGGTCGCGTAGGTCAGCGCCTGGGTGGCCGTGTAGAGGCCGAAGACCAGTCCCCACCCCACCCCCGAGCGCACGGCCCGGCGCGCGCTCACCCGCGCGATGACCGTGCCGGGACTTCGGTACGTGGTCGGCGTCGCGGTGCCCGGCGCAATCGCGGTCATCGTTCGGGCGTGGACGTGTCCGCGGCGCCGTAGTGGGCCAGGAAGAGCTCCTCCAACGAGGGCTCGCGGCTGAGCATCTGGCTCACCCCGGCGCCGGCCACGACCGCGAGCAGCGGCTCGACCGAGCCCTGGACCTGGCACCGCACCGACGAGCCGTGGACGACGACCATCGACACCCCCGGCACGCCCGCGAGGTCGGGGACCGCGCCGGTGAACGTCGCCTCGACGGTCAGCGCCGAGAGGTGGCGCATCTCGGACAGCGTGCCCATCTCGACGAGCGTGCCCGCGCGCAGGATGCCGATGCGGTCACAGAGCACCTCGACCTCGCTGAGGATGTGCGACGACAGGAAGATGCTCTGGCCCCGGTCGCGCGACTCGGCGACGCACGCGCGGAAGGCCTGCTCCATGAGCGGGTCCAGGCCGCTCGTGGGCTCGTCGAGCACGAGCAGGTCGGCCCGGGTCATGAGCGCCGCCACCAGCGACAGCTTCTGGCGGTTCCCCTTCGAGAGGGCGCGCACCCTCTTGGTCAGGTCGAGCTCGAACCGCTCGACCAGCACGTCGCGGTAGGCGGTGTCGACCGACCCGTGCACGCGACCGAGCAGGAGGAGGGTCTCCTCGCCGTTCAGCGTCGGCCACAGCGAGGTCTCCCCCGCCACGTAGGCCAGCCGGCGGTGCGCGGCGACGGTGTCACTCTGGCTGTCGAGCCCGAAGACCTCCGCGCGGCCGCGGGTCGGGCGCAAAAGCCCCAACACCAGGCGGATGAGGGTCGTCTTGCCGGCTCCGTTGGGGCCCAGGCATCCCACGACCTCGCCCGGCGCCACCTCGAGGTCGAGGTCCTTCAGGGCCCGCGTGGACTCGAAGTCCTTGGTCAGTCCGATCGTCTTGAGTGCTGGGGTCGCCACACGACTCCTTTCGCACATCGAGTCTGGCAGTCGCCGAGCGCGCGCCGACCGAGTCCAAGGGCCCAAAGGATCATGGCGCGCCGCGGCGCCGGTCTCAACGCGCGGCGACGACCTGCCTCGTCTCGGCGAGGTGGCGCCCGGTCTCGGCCGCGAGATCGGCGAGCGTTCTCGCGAGGTGGAGAGCGGTCGGCTTCGTGAACGTGTGAACGCCCCTATGTCGTCGGGGGTCGCTCGACGCGCCACTATGGAGAGGTGAGCTGCTCGCTGGACATGACGTGACCTCGTCTCGGTGCCTCGGTCGACCGGACGGTTCCCGCGTCGCGTTCGCTGAGCTGCTCGCGTGACCCCCGAGAGCCCGGCCACGACCGACCGATCGCCCTGGCCGCTGCGCGTGACGTTGGGCCTGGTCCTCACCGTCCTGCTCATCACCGGAGACCGCCTGGTCGCCCACGACCAGGCGACCACGACCACGACCAGCGCCGTCGCCACGACGACCACGACCTCCGGGGGGTCCTCGTCCACCACGACGCCACCGGTCACCTCGACCACGACGACGCACGCTCGACTCGTCGACGCACCCGTCGTCAATCCCGGATCGCTCGACCAGGCGGCGCGCGGGTGCGGACTGCACGTCACGCCGGCGGCCACGGCACCGACGACGTCCACGTCGACCCCGCCCACGTCGACCACGCTCGGATCGACGACCACCGTCGCGCGTCGCGTTATCGGTGTCGGACACTGCACCGTCCTCGAGATCGGCGACTCGCTCGGCAACGACCTCGGCTGGGGTCTCGCACGCGAGATCATCAGGCCGCTCGGGTTGCGCGTCATCCAGCTCGACAAGTCCTCGACCGGACTCACAGCGTCGTGGTTCTTCAACTGGCCCCACCACCTACGCGCGGCGCTCGCGCGCTATCACCCGAACCTGGTGATCGTCTGCCTCGGCGCCAACGACGAGCAGGCCCTGGCGATCCGGGGAGCGTCCCAGGCGTTCTCCTCACCGCGCTGGACGACCGTGTACCGAGAGCGCGTGCGCCAGATCGTCGACCTGGCCACGCACGCGGGGAGCTACGTGCTCTGGGTGGGCCTGCCGATCATGGAGCCGGCGGGCTACAACCGGGGCGTCAACTTCCTCAACGCCCAGTACCGCGCGGTGGCGCCGAGCGTCCCGGGTGGTTCCTTCCAGCCGACGTGGCGACTGATGGCCAGCCCGTCGGGGACCTTTCGCGCGGGCGCGCGGGTCAACAGCGTCGAGGCCGCGCTGCGCGCGCCCGACGGGATCCACATGACCACCGTCGGCGAGGACGTGTTCGCCACCTTCATCGTCCACCAGATCAACGCGATCTACCACGTCGCGCTGCGCGTGCGCGCGCCGATGCTCATCAACGGGTAGCTACGCGCCGGGCGTGAAGTGCGCCACCACCAGCGTCGTGTCGATCGTCAGCGCCACGCACACCAGCAGCATCAGCGCCACCGCGACGCCGTCGCGCTCGAGCCGGCGCGACCGGCGCAGCGGGTTCTCGAGCAAGTGGTACGACGCGACCGCGCACGCGAACGCCCCGGCGACCTCGATCGCGTGCGCCAGCGGCGACGTGTAGGGATGGGTGAACTGCGCGGGCAGCATCAGCCACGGGAAGTGCCACAGGTAGAGCGAGTAGGAGATGTCGCCGACGTAGCGCACCGGGCGCAGCGAGAGCCAGGTCGCCGGCGCCCAGCGCCGGCTGGCCGCCCCGGTGTAGAGCAGCACCGCGGTGGCCGCGCAGGGCCACCACGCCAGCACCCCGGGATACGCGCTGGTGTCGTTGAGGTGCGCGAGCGCGACACCCAGCACCACCAGGGCCAACAGCGCCAGCACGGAGTTGGTCGCCGGGGTCCGGCGCGCCCACCCGGCGGGCACCACCGCGACCAGGCCGCCCAGGGCCAGCTCCCAGAAGCGGGTGAACGGCGAGTAGTAGGCGGAGATCGGCGCGACGTGGGTCAGGTGCGCCGACCACCACGCCGAGAGCGCGATGCCCCCGACGAGGAACGCGCCGAGCGCGGCCATCCGGTCGCGCGCCGGCGTGAGCCACGTCAGCGTGAAGACCACCAGCGGGTAGCACAGGTAGAACTGCTCTTCGACCCCGAGGGACCAGAAGTGCGTCACCAGCGACGGCGCGATCCCCGGGATGAAGTAGTTGGCGCTCGTGGCGATGAAGCGGAAGTTCGCCGCGAAGAGCGCCGCCCAGCGCACGTCGTCGAGCAGGCGCACGTCGAAGTTCGCCCCGAGCGCCACGCGCGCGGCCACCACCGTGACGATCAGCGTGAGCGTCGCCGCGGGCACGATGCGCCGGATCCGGCGCTGGTAGAAGTAGGCCAGGTTGTGGCGCACGCTGCGCGCCGGCTGGCGCACCAGCAGCCCCGTGATCACGAAGCCGCTGATCACGAAGAAGACGTCGACGCCGACGTAGCCGCCCTCGAGCCCGGGGACACCGGCGTGGCTGAGGATGACCAGCACCACGGCGAGGGCGCGCAGCCCCTGGATGTCGGGGCGGTACTCGCTGTGGGGCAGGACGGGCGCCGGTGTCGACTCGCGCGCCTCGCCCACGTACACCGGCGACGAACCCGGTCCCATTCACTCTCGCCTTCTCGAGCCACGCCGGCGCGTCGCCCGTCCCACGAGCGTACGGGGTGCGCGGCGTGGCTCGGGAACGAACCGCTCAGCGACCGGCGTCGCGCAACGTCTCGAACGCCTCGCGCGAGTGGGCGTAGGTGAACATCGCCGTCGCCGTGAGCTCGAAGTAGCGCAGGTCCTCGGGTCGCTCGGTCCAGCCCTCGGGTGAGCTGCCGTAGACGTCCACCCAGGTCGGCACGAGGGCGCTCGACTCGGGCGTGCCCCCGCGCACGACACGCACGGTGCCGTGGGCGAAGACGCCCGCGTCATCGCCGCGCAGGTGCGTCACGCTGCACGCCGGCCGGGCCTCGAGGTGGCGCGCCTTGAACGATGACGCGCTCGAGGTGAACCACCACTTGCCGTGCAGGAACAGTCCGTCCGCCCCCGACGTGCGCGGCTCGCACCGCGCGTTCACCGTCGCCACCGCCAGGTGTCGCACGCCCACCAGGTACGCCACGAGGTCCTCGGCGCTGAGGCGCCGCTCCGGGCGGATGATCGACGTCAGGTGCGCGCCGGCGCTCGCGAAGGACCGGTCGAGAAGGTCGGACAGCGCGACCATCTCCTCGGGCGTCTCCAGCATGCTTCGAGCCTGCTCGCACGCGCCGCCCGCGTCAAGTGTGGTGCATCAACGATCGGGCGGCGACCTCGGGGAGTCACCGATGCGTCGCGGGCGCCGCGTGCGAAGATCGACCCATGACCGACCTACGAGACCTTCTGCTCAGCACCGCGCGACGCGCCGCGGACTACCAGGACCGGGTGGGCGACGCCCCGGTCTTCCCCCGGGCGGACCTCGCCGCCGCGCGCGCCGCGCTCGGGACGCTACGCGACGCGCCCACCGCGCCCGCCGCCGTCATCGACGAGCTCGTCGGCGCGGTCGAGCCCGCGCTGGTGGCGACGACCGGCCCGCGGTACTTCGGGTTCGTGATCGGCGGGGTCCTGGACGCCGCGGGCGCCGCCGACATCCTCACCACCTGCTGGGACCAGAACGCCTTCAACGCGGTCTCCTCGCCCGGCGCCGCCCTGGTCGAGGAGGTCGCCGGAGCGTGGCTGAAGGACCTGCTCGGACTGCCCGCGGATGCATCATTTGGCCTGGTCACAGGGGGCCAGGGGGCCAACACCGTCTCGTTGGCGGCGGCCCGGCGTCACGTGCTGGCGGCCGCGGGCTGGGACGTCGGGCGCGACGGCCTGACCGGCGCGCCGAAGGTGCGCGTCGTGGCCACGGGCGAGCGACACGCCACCATCGACATGTCGCTGCGACTGCTCGGCCTGGGCGACGGCACGCTCGAGCCGGTCGCCGCCGACGCCCAGGGCGCCATCGACGTGGCGGACCTGGCGCGCGTGCTCGCGAGCGCCCGGCCCGGCCCCACCATCGTCTGCCTCCAGGCGGGCAACGTGAACTCCGGCGCCTTCGACGACTTCAGCGCGGCGATCGACACCGCGCGACGGCACGGAGCCTGGGTCCACGTCGACGGGGCGTTCGGCCTGTGGGCGTTCGCCAACCCGGCCACGCGCGCGCTGGTGTCGGGGGTCGAGCGGGCCGATTCGTGGGCGACCGACGGGCACAAGTGGCTCAACGTCCCCTACGACTGCGGCTACGCGTTCTGCGCCCACCCCGACGCGCACGCCGGAGCCCTGTCGTACACCGCGGCCTACGTCTCGGGTCAGGGCGGCGCGGACATTCGCACGCCGGGCGACTACGTCCTGGAGTCATCGCGGCGGGCCCGCGGGTTCGCCACGTGGGCCGCGCTGCGCCAGCTCGGCCGCGACGGCGTCGCCGAGCTCGTCGAGCGCAACTGCTCGCTGGCGCGTCGCTTCGCCGATCAGCTTTCGCGCGACGCCGGCGTCACGATCCTGAACGACGTGGTGCTCAACCAGGTGCTCGTGCGCTTCGGCGACGACGACGAGACCGATCGCGTGATCCGCGCGGTGCAGGACTCCGGCGAGTGCTGGATGGGCGCCACGACGTGGCACGGGTCGCGCGCGATGCGCATCTCGGTGTCGAACTGGCGCACGAGCGATTCGGACGTCGACCGCTCGGTGGCGGCGATCCGCGCGGCCCGGTGAGTCCCGCGCGACGCGTCGCGCCCCGGCCTAGAGGTCGTGGGTGTCGGCCACGTTGTCGAAGCGGGCGAACTCACCTCGCCAGGTGAGGTGGCTCGTGCGCGTCGGGCCGTTGCGGTTCTTGCCCACGATGATCTCGGCGTCGGCGCGCTTGTCGTTGGACACCTCGCCGTACTGCTCGGGCCGGAAGAGGAACAGCACGACGTCGGCGTCCTGCTCGAGCGAGCCGGACTCGCGCAGGTCCGACATGATGGGGCGCTTGTCGGCGCGGTCCTCGAGCTTGCGCGAGAGCTGGCTGAGCGCGATGACCGGGGTCTGGAGCTCGCGGGCCAGGATCTTGAGCGACCGGCTCATCTCGGCGACCTCCACCTGGCGGTTCTCGGCGCGCGAGCGCGAGCTCATCAGCTGCAGGTAGTCGACGATCACCACGCCGAGGTCGCCGTTCTGCTGCTTGATGCGCCGCGCGCGCGAGCGGACGTCCATCACCGTCAGGCTCGGGTTGTCGTCGATGTAGACCTGGGCGGACTGCAGGAACCCGAAGGCCTCGTGGGCCCGGTTCCAGTCGGCGTCGCTGAGGTCGCCGGTGCGCAGCTTGGACGAGTCGATGCGCGCGGTCGAGGCGAGGATGCGCTCGGCCAGCTCCTGGCGGCTCATCTCGAGCGAGAAGTACAGGGCCGGGCGGCGCACGACGGCTCCGACGTGCACCAGGATGCCCAGGGCGAGCGCGGTCTTGCCGGTTCCCGGACGCGCGCCGATGATCGTCATAGAGCCGGGCTGGAGGCCCTGGACGATCTGGTCGAGCCCGCGGTAGCCGGTCTCGAGCCCGTTGAGCTGCCCGCGGGTCTCGCCGCGCGACTCGAGGATGTCGGCCTCGTTGAGCAGCAGGGTGTGCAGCGGCGAGACCGAGTCGACCGCGCGGTCGTCGGCGATCTGGTTGATCTTGCGCTCGGCGTCGTCGATCAGCCCGACCACGTCGTCGGTCGCCTGGTAGGCCTCGTCGACGATCTCGCCGGCCACCGCGATCAGTCGGCGCTGCTGGGCCTTGTCGCGCACGAGCTCGGCGTAGTGCTGGGCGTTGGCCGCCGAGGGCGTGTTCATCTGCAGCGAGGAGAGCACCGCGAGCTCCACGGCGACCGCGCCGTGCTCTTGGAGCTTCGCCTGGACGGTGACGTAGTCCACCGGCTCGCTGGCGTTGGCGAGGGCGATGATCGCGCTGAAGATCTGACCGTGCAGCGGCCGGTAGAAGTCCTCCGGCGCCACGGTCTCGTACGCGACGCTCACCGCCTCGCTCGACAGCAGCATCGCGCCGATCAACGACTCTTCGGCCTCGAGGGCGCTGGGCGGGACCCGTCCGCCCGACGACGGGGCCCGCGTGCGCTCGATGTCCAACTGCGTCATGAGACCTCCACCGTTGTCGATGGGCCATGTGCGGCGCTATGAGAAGAACGTGGGGATTTCATCGTGTTTCTTGTGCGGCGCCCTAGCAACAACATGGGGATATCGCTGTGACTAACTTCACCGTCGCCAGCCTCGCAACGGCCTGTCACACGCGCCCCAACGCAGCGACGCCGGGGCCCTCGCCCCGGCGTCACGGCGTGCGAGAAGGACTACTGAGCCACGACCTCCACGTTCAGCGTCGCGGTCACGTCGTCGAAGAGCGTGGCCGTCGCGGTCGCCGCACCGACGACCTTGAGGTGCTCGGTCATGTGAATCGCCTGTCGATCGAGCGAGATGCCGGTGGCGGTGCGTATCGCGTTCACCAGGTCGGCCTCGGTGACCGAACCGAAGAGCCGTCCGTTGGCCGCGGCGCGCGCGGTAACGGTCAGCGCGGCCCGCTCGATCAGGGCGCGCTGGGCTTCGGCGGCCTCACGGCTCTTGGCGTCGCGCACGTCGCGCGACTTGCGCATGGAGGACGCCTGGAGCGCCATCGACTCGCTGGCGACCATCGCGGCGCCGGTCGGCAGCAGGAAGTTGCGCGCGTAGCCGGACTTCACGTCGACGATGTCGCCGCGCCGGCCGATGCCCTTGACGTCGTCGCGCAGGAGGACCTTCATGCGCCGGCCTCCTCGTCGACCAGCACCTCGGCCGCAGCGACGGGCGACACCTCGACCTCGACCTCGTCGACCTCGGCCGCGTCCGACTCGGGTGCCGCGTCGGCCACGGGCTCGGCGGCCACGGCGGGGGCGTCGCGGTCCGGACGGGGCCCGCGGCCGCCGTCGCGGCCGCCGTCACGTCCGCGGCCTCGCCGCTCGGTGACCGTTCGCTGCGTGTAGGGCAGCAGCGCGAGCTCGCGCGCGGTCTTGATCGCGTCGGTGACGTCACGCTGGTGCTGCTGGCAGTTGCCCGACACCCGGCGGCCGCGGATCTTGCCGCGGTCCGAGATGTACTTGCGCAGCTGGGCGAGGTCCTTGTAGTCGACGGTATCGACGCCGTGCTGGCAGAAGGCGCAGGGCTTCTTCTTGACCCGGCGCGAGTCGATCTTGGGGGCGCGCTTGGGCGGCTTGGGGTTGTTGATACGGGGCATCTAGAAGGGCTCCTCGTCGAAGTTGTAGGTGGCCGGTTGGGGCGCGCGCGGCGCGCTGGGGCGATCTGCGCCGAAGCTCGAACCCTCGGGACGCGGGGTCTTGGTCACGACCGCCGTGGCCCACTTGAGCGACGGGGCGATGTCGTCGGCGTTGATCTCGACGATCGAGCGCTTCTCGCCGGCCTCGGTCTCCCAGCTGCGCTGCTCGAGGCGCCCGGTCACGATGACCCGGGTGCCCTTGACGATCGAGTTGGCGGCGTTCTCGGCCATCTGGCCGTAGCCGGCGACCTCGAAGTACGAGACCCGCTCCTCCCACTCGTTGGTCTGGCGGTTCATCCAGCGCCGGTTCACGGCCACCGAGAGGCGCACCGCGGCCTGTCCGCTGTTCAGGAACTTGAGTTCGGGGTCGCGCGTGACGTTCCCCACGACGGTGATGGCGTTATCGGGCATAAGTCCTCCTCGTGCGCACCCTAGGCCTGCGCCGTCACTCGACGGGCCTTGGCTTCGTGGCGACGCAGGATCTTGAAACGCAGCACCTCGTCGCTCAGCGTGAGGATGCGGTGCAGCCCGTCGACGGTGGCAGTCTCGCCGGCGAACTCCACGAGGACGTAGTAGCCCTCTTTGCGCTTCTTGATCTCGTACGCCAGGGGGCGCTTGCCCCAACGGTCGATGGCTCCGGGCGTTCCGCCACCGGAGCGGATCGTGTCGAGCGCGCGGTCGAGCGCGACCTGGATGGCCTGGGCGTCGACGGTCGTGTCGAACACGATCATGGTCTCATATGGCCTCATGGCCGATGTCCTTTCCCTCTGGTCCGGCTCAGCCGGGCTCTGCGGATCACAGAGCAGGGTTATTCCCACCGGGGTGGGAGGAGACAGTCTACCGCACCGCGGAGAGGCGCTCCGTGGGCAGACCAGCTAGCCCGTGGGGACCGAGCAGCCCGAGGTCCCCGCGCCGCACCCGCCGCTGACGTGGAACGTGAAGGGCTGGAAGGCCACGACCGGCGTGCCGACGTCGATCTGGATCACCGCGTGCGCGGTGAGCGGCGTCGCGCGCGGATCGCCGGATAGTCGCCGGCCGTTGAGGAAGACCACGACGGGGCCGTGCACCGGACCGACCTGGTGCGCGGAGAGGGGCTGGCGCCACACGTCGAAGAACTGACCCAACGTGAAGGAGCCCTTGGCGGGCGCCTCCACGTGCACGATCCCGTCGGCGGCGTGCGTGTGGAGCCAGTAGAGGCAGTCGTAGAGGCCGACGTCGAGGAATGGACCGTTCGACGTGTGCTCGACCAGGTACGGACGGGTGATGCCGACCCCGGCGGGCACCCGCTCGCGTACCCCGTCCACGAAGATCTCGATCTCGACGTGGACGTGGTACTTGACCACCTCCTTCGCCTCGGTGCGGCACGTCAGGCCGTCCACCGCTGCGCCCGTCGCGGACGTCGCCGCCGGTGCGAGGTCGGGCACGTTGTAGATCGCCACGCCCTCGGGTCCGGGGCTCGTGGTCTTCGAGGAGGTGACCGACGCCCAGACAGCGACGCCGCTGGCCAGGCCGAGCGCGCCGACGAGCGCCAGCGGGACCGCGGTGCGCGCCGAGAGTCGTGCCATCGTTCCTCCTGATCCCTTCTGGTCCAGCGCACGACGAACTTACCCCGATGGCCGTGCGCCTCCCGCGCCTCGCCCACGGCGTCAGCCGAGCCCGTCAGTAGCCTTGAGCTCGTGGTCCTTGCCCTCGCCGACTCGGCGAGCGAACGCGCACCGCGCGGCGACGCACGACGCACGCGGCGACTCATTGTCGGTGTCGCGGCCGCCGTCGTCGTGGTGGCCGCGATCGTCGTGACCGTCACCAGCCTCACCACGAGCACCAGTCCGGAGTCGAGGCTCGCAGCGCGCCTGCTGGCGGCCGCCGATCTTCCCGCGAGCTGGCATCCCTCCGCCACGACGTCGACCAGCGAGGGTCTCGCCCAGAACCGCTGCCTCGCGGGAGCCACGGGGTCGTCGTCGAACGCGACCCACGCCACGGTGACCTTCGTCGAAGGTTCGGGCCTGCCGTTCCTCTCCGACACCCTGGTGGACGTCTCCTCGCCGCGACAGCGCCTCGCTGCGATCACGCGATCGCTCGACGCGTGCACCTCGCTCACGTTCCGCCAGGGGTCGGCCACGATCCGCGGCCGGCTCGCGCCGCTGGCGTTGTCGCGTGCGGGCCCGGCGTCGGCCGCCTACGCGCTGACCTTTTCCACCTCGGGCATCCACGTCACGGCGGACCTGGTCTTCTTCGCTTCGCGCTCGGCCATCGGCGACCTTGTCTACGGCGACAGCGCCACCCCGCCCGCGAGCGCGGTCCTGGCCTTCGCGAGCGCCGCGGCCGCGCGGGCCAACGGCGCGTCGCCCATCGTGCACGCCGTGTCGATCGTCTCGGTCCCGGTGCGCGTGGCGCACACCGCCGACGGCTCGGTCGGGTATCGAGAGTTCGGCCGCGGGCCAGCCCTGGTCCTCGTCATGGGCTACGCCGGGACGATGGAGTCGTGGGATCCGCGACTCGTCGACGCGCTGGCCCAGCGCTTCCGCGTCGTCATATTCGACAACGCCGGCGTCGGCGCGACCTCGGCGCTGGCGGCGCCGCTCACCATCGACGCCATGGCCGACCAGACCAGCGCCCTGATCGACGCCCTGGGCCTGCATCGAGTCGACGTGCTGGGCTGGTCGATGGGCGGGACGATCGCCCAGGCGCTCGCGGTCCTGCACCCCGAGCAGGTCGCGGGCCTCGTGCTGTGCGCCACCTTCCCCGGCAACGGCCACGTCGTGCGACCCGCCCAGAGCGACATCAACGCGCTGACCCATGGCGACAGCGCCGGCGCGATCGCCGACCTGTTCCCCGCCGACCAGTCCGGCGCGTACGGCACGTTCGCGGCCGCACTCGGCGACTACCCGAGCGCGACGCCCGCCCCCGCGTCGGTGATCGCCGCCCAGCGCACCGCGGTCATCGGTTGGTGGACCAGCACCGACCCGGCGAGCTCGCGCACCAGCTCGATCGCCGCGCCCACGCTCGTCGCCGACGGCGCGAACGACCGGCTCGACC
>DAIOGY010000023.1:0-12354 GCA_036745005.1 Acidimicrobiales bacterium
TGACCGCGATGCCCCAGCTGGTGGCGATCTTCAACGGCGTGGGCGGCGGCGCGGCGGCGCTGGTGTCGATCACCGAGTTCGTCCACATCCACTCGACCAAGCCGGCCACCTACGTCACTCTCGAGGTGCTGCTCGGCGTCCTGATCGGGACGGTCTCGTTCTCGGGCTCGGCGATCGCCTTCGCCAAGCTCCAGGAGCTCATGACCGGCCGTCCGATCACCTACCCCGGTCAGCAGCTGATCAACGGCGTGGTCGGGGCGGGCGCCCTGGCGCTCATCGTGACGATCCTCGTCACCAACTCGACCAGCCTGCTGTGGATCCTCTTCGCCCTGGCCTTCGTGCTCGGCGTGGCCTTCGTCCTGCCCATCGGCGGCGCCGACGTGCCGGTGCTGATCTCGCTGCTCAACTCCTTCACCGGCGTGGCGGTGGCGGCGTCGGGCTTCACGCTCGGATCCAACCTGCTCATTGTGGCCGGCACCCTGGTCGGCGCGTCGGGCATGTTGCTGACGCGCATGATGAGTCACGCCATGGGTCGCAGCCTGCCGAACATCCTCTTCTCGGCCTTCGGCTCGGTGATCACCGCCAGCGGCGCGACCGACCGGGCCGACGGGCGCAGCGTGCGCTCGGGCTCGCCCGGGGACGTGGGCGTGCTGCTGAGCTACTCCAGCCGCGTCGTGATCATCCCGGGCTACGGGCTGGCCGTGGCCCAGGCCCAGCACGTGGTGCGCGAGCTCGCCGAGGAGCTCGAGGCCAAGGGCATCGAGGTCTTCTTCGCCATCCACCCGGTGGCCGGGCGCATGCCGGGCCACATGAACGTCCTGCTGGCCGAGGCCAACGTCCCCTACGAGCAGCTGATCGAGATCGACGAGGCCAACTCCGAGCTCCAGACCGCCGACGTCGCGCTGGTGGTCGGGGCCAACGACACCGTGAACCCCGCGGCGCTCGACGACAAGAGCTCGCCGATCTACGGCATGCCGATCATCAAGGCGGACCTGGCCGAGAACGTCGTGTTCCTGAAGCGCTCGATGCGCCCCGGCTTCGCCGGGATCGAGAACGAGCTGCTCTACAACCCCAAGACCGTGCTGGTCTTCGGCGACGCCAAGGACACTCTGACCAAGCTGCTGGCGACGGTCAAGGCCTCGTAGGCCTAGTAGCCGTAGCCCCCGCCGCCCGACGTGGTGGTGGTCGTGCCCGAGGTGTGCGCCGCGGCCTTCACGACGGCCAAGGTGAAGCCGTTCTGGTCCTGGCCGGTCGTCGTGCCCTTGGAGTCACCGGTGAACGTGTAGAGCGGGCGGCCCTTGAACGTCACCTGGTACTTGCCGGCCGAGCGCTTGAAGGAGCCGAGCCCGGCGACGCCGGTCGGCACCACTCCCTTGCTGACCCACAGCACCGGCCAGGCGGCCGCGCACGCGCCCGAGCACGTCGAGTGGTTCTTGGAATCGGTGTTCAAGGTGTAGAGAGCGAATCCCTTGACAGTGGTGAGGATCGTCCCATGACTCTTCGTCTTGAGTGTCTTGACGACGACCTTGGTCGTGGCGCCGGCGCCCACCGGGGCCATCACCATGGGTGCGGCCACCGCGCCGGCCAGGGCGACGGCGGCGCCCACGCGGCGCAGCGAACGCCACGGCACTTCGCGCGACGTGAATTGGTACTGAGCCATGTGTTGGTCTCCTCTTCTCTTCAGGTCGTGTGACCCGTGTACGGCGGGGCCAACCCGCAGCGTACGGGGCACGGGGACCGGTCGGCCGTCAGGCCCGGACCCGGCCCCGCGCGCGGGCGACCCTCACCAGTGGTACGCGCGGCGACCCCATATGGATTGCCCGTCAGGGCGCGGTGATCGCGTCGAGTCGCGCGCGCGTCGCCGGGTCCAGGTCCGTCGCGGCGAGCGCGTTGGCCCGCACCTGGTCGGGGGTCGAGGCGCCGGCGATGACCGAGCGCACCGGCGCGTGGCTGAGCAGCCAGGAGACCGCCAGCGTGAGGATCGGGATCCGGACCTCGTCGGCCAGGGCCAGCAGCTCACCCACGCGGTCGACCAGGCGATCGCTGAGCCAGTGCGCGCTGCGGTCGGGAGCCATGAGCGACAGGCGGGTCCCCTCGGGGATCGGTTCGCCCGGCTTCACCTTGCCGGTGAGCAGCCCGTTGGCGAGCGGGTAGTAGGGCAGGAACCCCATACCCAGCGCCTCACAGGCGTCGAGCACGCCGTCGCGCTCGGGGTCGCGTGCGAGCAGCGAGTACTGGTTCTGCACCGAGACGAACGCCGGGCCGGCCCCGGCCGCGTTGCGGGCCTCGCGCAGCTGCGCGGCCGAGAGGTTCGAGCAGCCGATCTCGCGGACCTTGCCGGCGCTGACCAGCTCGGCCAGCGCGCCCAGGGTGTCGGCGAAGGGCACGCGGTCGTCGGGCGCGTGGAGCTGGTAGAGGTCGATGCGGTCGGTGCCGAGGCGCTGGAGCGACGCCTCGCAGGCGGCGCGCACGTACTCGGGCCGGGCGCCGTAGTGGTCGTCGTCGATGGGCATGCCGAACTTGGTGGCCACGACGGCCTCGTCGCGGCGCGTCCCGAGGGCCCGGCCGAGGAAGACCTCCGACTGGGTGGCGCCGTAGATGTCGGCGGTGTCGAAGAGGTTGACGCCGGCGTCCAGGGCGCTCGCGACGACCTCGAAGGTGCGCGCCTGGTCGATGCGCGATCCGAAGTTGTTGCACCCGAGGCCCACCACCGACACCGAGAGCGAGCCCAACGCGCGATGCTCCATGTGACCCCCTCGTGTCGATTTGTAGTGTACGCAGCGGTCCTTCGCCACCGCCGGGTCCGACGCACGACCACTACGATGGCGTCGTCGCCGGGGAGGGATCATGAAGGTCATCGTGGACTACGACCTGTGCACCAGCAACGCCGTGTGCATGGGCATCGCGCCGGAGGTGTTCGAGGTTCGCGACGACGGGTTCATGTACATCCTGAACGACCAGCCGGGCCCGGAGTTCGACGAGCGACTCCGCGAGGCCGTCGCCGGCTGCCCCAACGGCGCCCTGTCCCTGGAGGAGTAGCGGTGGGCGCGACCCGGGTCCGCTTCGCGCCGTCGCCGACCGGGTTCTTCCACGTCGGGTCGGCGCGCACCAGCCTGTTCAACTGGCTCTTCGCGCGCCAGACCGGCGGGGTCTTCGTGCTGCGCATCGAGGACACCGACGTCGAACGCAACGACCCTCGCTGGTCCGACGGCATCATCTCGGCCCTGGCCTGGCTCGGACTCGACTACGACGAAGGCCCCTACTTCCAGAGCCAGCAGCTGGGCGATCACACCGCCGCGGCCGAGGCGCTGTACGACGCCGGCTACCTCTACGCGTGCGACTGCACGCGCGAGCAGATCGACGAGCGGGTGCGCGGCGCCGCGACGCCCGGCTACGACGGCTTCTGCCGCGAGAGGGCCGTGGCGCGTTCGACGGCGACGGCGCTGCGCTTTCGCGTCCCCGACGACGGCGCCACGGTCGTGCACGACCTCGTGCGCGGCGACGTGACCTTCCCCCACGAGAGCTACGAGGACTTCATCGTGGTCAAGTCCAACGGGGTCGTGCTCTACCCGCTCGCCAACATGGTCGACGACCGCTCGATCGGCATCACGCACGTGATCCGCGGCGAGGACCTCCTGCCCACCACGCCCAAGCAGGTGCTGATGTGGGAGGCCCTCAACCGGTGCGACCCCGCCACCGGCGTCGACCTGCCGGTGTACGCGCACCTGCCGATGCTGGTCAACGAGCAGCGCAAGAAGCTCTCCAAGCGCCGGGACCCCGTGGCCGTGGAGCGTTACCGCGACGAGGGATACCTGCCCGAGGCCATCGTGAACTACCTGGCGTTGCTCGGCTGGAGCCCGCGCGGCGACGTCGAGATCGTTGCGCGCGACGCCATGGTCGACCAGTTCCGGCTCGAGGACGTCTCGCACTCTCCGGCCTTCTTCGACGTGAAGAAGCTGACCCACATGAACGGCGAGTACGTGCGCGCGCTCAGTCCCGCGCAGTTCGTCGACGCGTCCGTGCCGTGGGTCGCGCCGTGGGCGGCGCCGTGGCGTCCGAGCGACCGGGAGGTCCCGTGGAGCGAGTCCCAGTTCGACCGCGCCCTCTACGAGCGCGTCGCGCCGCTCGTCCACGAGCGCGTCGCCACGCTCGGCGAGATCCCGTCCATGGTCTCCTTCTTCTTCCTCGATCAGCCGCTCGTCGACCCGGCCGCCTACGCCAGGGTGATCGGCGACGATCCGCTCGGACGCGCGATGCTCGAAGAGTCCCTCGAGCTCTTCGTCGACGTCGAGTGGAGCGCCCCGGCCCTGCACGAGGCCGTCAGCGCCCTCGGCGAGGGCTTGGGAATGGCGTTGCGCACGGCTCAGGCCCCGCTGCGCTGCGCCGTGACCGGAACCCTGGTCGGTCCTCCGCTCTTCGAGTCGATGGAGATCCTCGGACGCGAGCGCACCCGAGAGCGCCTGCGCCGTGCCCTGGACCACGTGGCGCCGTGATCCTCGGGCCGCTGAAGCTGTTCTTGCGCCTGCTCAGCCTCGTGATGTCGCTGATCGTCATCTATTTCGCGGTGGGCTTCGTGCAGATCTGGATGACCGGCCGGGAGCATTCCAAGGTCGACGCCCAGGCCATCCTGGTCTTCGGGACGACGGAGAACAACGGCAAGCCGTCGCCTGAGTTGAAGGCCCGCCTCGACCACGCGCTCAGCCTGTATCGGCGCGGGCGCGCGCCCTGGATCGTGGTCACCGGCGGCAGGCTGTCCGGTGACACCCACACGGAGGCGGGCGTCTCGGCCGCCTACCTTGAGGCCCGCCGGGTCCCGGCGTCGCGGATCATCGAGGGCTCCGGCAACGACACGTGGCAGAACGTCGGGTCGGTGATTGCCGCGATGCGCGCGCACCACCTGGTGACCGAGCTCAGCGTCACCGACCCGTTCCACGAGTACCGCGCGATGGCCATCGCCTCGGACCAGGGCCTCACGCCCCTGCCGGCGCCCGTGCCCAATGCGCCCTCGTCGCACGGCTCCCTGTGGTGGTACTACGTGCGCGAGACCGTCGCGGTGGGCGTGGGACGTCTCGTCGGCTACCACACGCTGAGCAACTGGACCACCGGGCACACCACGGTGACCCTGCCCTCGAGCGGTCCGTAGATCATCGGGTAAGATTGCCGGGCCTTTCGGGGGTGGTGTAATTGGCAACACAACTGGTTCTGGTCCAGTTATTCAGGGTTCGAATCCTTGCCCCCGAGCGAAGAGTGCCCGCGGCGCGCCGCGAGCCCGCTTCAGGGTCCCATCGTCTAGTGGCCTAGGACATCACCCTCTCAAGGTGGAGGCACGGGTTCGAATCCCGTTGGGACTGCCAGCCTGACCTGTCACGACCCCGGGACGCGGATCGGTAATTCTCCTGATCAGACCGCTCGAACACGGGTGGTGCACTCGCCGGCGGCCCTCGAGCGCCGCTCATCGGGCGCCGGACGGCGTTGGCCTTGACGCGTCCGACGCGACGATAGTATTCCAAGTGAAAGACATATATCATTGTTTATTAGCCACCGTTGACCAAGGAGAATCGTGTTCGGCGAGGTCGAGTTTGCGTGGGAGGGCCGCCGGGCGACGGCGTCCGTGCCACCGGCGTTGGCGGACGTGCGCGTCGAGCTCCCGGAGGCGGTCGTGCGCTCGACGGAACGGGCCGTCGCCGCCGTCGAGCGCTCGAGCGACCGTCTCCCGGCGTCGTGGGAGCCGCTCGCTCGGTTGCTGCTGCGCTCCGAAGGCGTCGCGAGCTCGGCATTCGAGCAGATCCGCGCCCCGCTCGACGAGGTCGCCGCGGCGGAGGTCACGACCCTGGTCACCGGTCCCTCCGCGTGGGTGGCCGACAACCTCGCGGTCGTGTCGGGCGCCATCGACTCGGCGCGACTCGAGCCGCTCCACGTGGCGACCCTGCTCGGGTGGCACCGCCGGCTCATGGAGCACGCCACGCACCACCTCGACGCCGGGCTGATCGGTGCCTTCCGCGATCGGCCGGTCTGGGTCGGCGGGAACTCGCCCCTCACCGCCGCGTACGTCGGACCGCCCCACGATCTCGTGGGCGCGCTCATGGACGACCTCGTTGCCTTCGCCAACGCCGACTCGTTCGACGTGGTCACCCAGGCCGCCCTCCTACACGCGCAGTTTGAGTCCATCCATCCCTTCGTCGACGGCAACGGCCGCCTGGGCCGGGTGCTGATCGGCTGGCTGGTCGTTCGGCGACTCGGCGTCCTGGTGCCCCCGCCCTTCAGCGTCTTCGTCGCCCGGGACCCGGGTGGCTACCTGTCGGGCCTCGCCTTGTACCGCGGCGGCCGGTTGGCGCCCTGGGTGCGCTGGTTCGCCACGACCCTCGAGCGGTCCGCGAGCGCCGCCACCGCGCTCATCACGCAGACCGAGTCGCTGATGGCCACGTGGCGCGCCCGGGCGTCGGCGTCGTGGCCCGCCGGGGGACGGGCCGTTCGCGCCGGCGCCACCTTCTGGGACGTGCTCGAGATGCTGCCCGAGCACCCCATCGTGTCGGCCGGGCTGGTGGCGGAGCGTTTCGGCGTCACCAACGAGGCGGCCCGCCAGATGCTGCACCGGTTCGAATCGCTCGGAATCCTGGCGCCGACCGAGCTGCGCACCGGGGCGCCCGGTCGCCCGGTGCGCTGGTGGGTGGCCCGCGAGCTCATGGACCTCGTCGAGAGGTGGACCTAGTCGCCGCCGGCGCGGGCCATCTCAGGCGCTGGCCGTCACCTCCGCCAGGCGTCGCTGCAGGTAGCGGCGCTCGGCGTCGCCGCCGACCAGGCCCAGCGCCTCGCGGTACGCCGCGGCGGCCTCGTCGCGCCGGTCCAGCCGGCGCAGCAGGTCGGCGCGCGTCGCCGCGAGCAGGTGGTACCCCGTGAGGGTCCCCGCGGCGTCGAGCTGATCGACCAGGTCGAGCCCCGCTTCGGGTCCGCGGGCCATCGCTACGGCGACCGCCCGGTTGAGTTCGACGACCGGCGACGGCACGAGGAGCGACAGCTCCTCGTAGAGCAGGGCGATCTCGTGCCAGTCGGTGTCCTCGGGCCGGGCCGCGCTGTCGTGGCAGGCCGCGATGGCCGCCTGGACCTGGTAGGGGCCGGTGCGCCGCTGGCGCAGCGCCGACTCCAGCGTGGCGAGTCCCTCGGCGATCTCGCCCGCGTCCCAGGTCGCGCGGTCCTGCTCATCGAGGGTCACGAGGTCGCCGGCCGCGTCGACGCGCGCCGCCCGGCGAGCGTCGTGCAGCAGCATCAGCGCGAGCAGTCCGCGGGCCTCGGGCTCGTCGGGCATGAGCTCGACGAGCAACCGCGCCAGACGGATGGCCTCGGCGCACAGGTCGCGACGGATCATCTGCGCGCCGTGCGTGGCGCTGTAGCCCTCGTTGAACAGCAGGTACAAGACGCCCAGGACCGCGGTCGTGCGCTCGGGCAGGAGGTGCCCGGGCGGCACCCGGTAGGGGATGGCGGCGTGGCGGATCTTGGCCTTCGCGCGCACCAGGCGCTTGGCCATCGTCTCGTCCGAGACCAGGAACGCGCGCGCGATCTCGGTCGTCGTGAGACC
Organism: Acidimicrobiales bacterium; assembly: GCA_036745005.1. Taxonomy (GTDB): domain Bacteria; phylum Actinomycetota; class Acidimicrobiia; order Acidimicrobiales; family RAAP-2; genus RAAP-2. Next base: position 7,574 of record DAIOGY010000023.1, read on the forward strand.
GGCCAGCGTGCGCAGCGTCAGCGCCACCTGCGCGTCGACGGTCAGCGCCGGGTGACAGCACGTGAAGATGAGCCGCAGGCGGTCGTCGGCGATCTCGTCGCTGCGGGCCGTCGACCCCTCGCCTGACACCACGACCATCTCCTCGTACTTGGCCGCCTCGACGCCGGCGCGCCGCAGTCGGTCCAGGGCCCGGTGGCGCGCGACCGTGGTCAGCCACGCCCCCGGGTTGGTCGGCACGCCGTCGTCGGGCCAGCGCTCGAGGGCTCGCGCGAACGCGTCCTGAGCGCACTCCTCGGCGAGGTCCCAGTCACCGGCCACGCGGATCAGCGTGGCGACGACTCGCCCCCACTCGCTCGCGAACGCGGCCGCGACGGCGTCGTGGGCCCCTACATGTCCCAGATGGGCCTTACCTCGACGGTGCCCACGTGGGCCGCCGGGACGGCCGCCGCGACGCCGATCGCCTCATCGAGGTTGTCGCATTCGATGACGAAGTAGCCGCCGATCTGCTCCTTGGTCTCGGCGTAGGGCCCGTCGGCCGTCGCCAGCTGCCCGTTGCGCACGCGCACGGTGGTGGCGTCCGACGTCGGCCGCAGCCGCTCGCCGCCGCGCAGCACCCCCTTGGCGCCGTACTCCTCGCCGAACTTGTCGTAGGCGGCCATCATCTGCGCGCCCTCCTCGGGGCTGAGCGCGGCCAGGGAGGCCTCGTCCCCGTAGATCATGAGCAAGTACTTCATATGACTCCTTTCGTCGTGTACCCCTACGACGAACGGGACCGGGCCACGTGGACAGAAACCTAGCGGCCGGCCGGGACTTTGGCGCGCCGGTTCAGAGGTCGAACGCGCGAGTGAGGGGCTCGTAGCCCGGGGCGGTGCGCGCCCACGGGAGCGCGGCCTCGACCATGGCCGCCAGGTCCAGCAGGCGCCGGTCGTGGAAGTGGGGCGCCGTGACTTGGAGGCCGAACGGCAGGCCCGTCGGCAACGAGCCGACGGGCACGCTCAGCGCGGGGTTCGCGGTCACGTTCTGCAGGGCCGTCGAGTACACCTCCGGCGGGAGCCCGTGCACGTCGCTCTCGGCCGAGAGCCGGCCGTCGGCGAGCCAGCCGTCGCTGGCGACGGTGGGCGTGAGCAGCAGGCCGTCGTCGCCGAGCAGCGTGTCGAGCGTGCGCACGTACTCGAAGCGGCGACGACGAGCGGCGAGGTACTCCTCGGCGCTGACCTCGAGCCCGACGCCCAGGAACTCCCTCGTCGAGACGTGGAACTCGTCCATGTGCTCGCGCACCCAGGCCCGTCCCAGGGAGGCGACGTGTTCGGCGGTCGTGACGGTGAACCAGTCGAGGTCGGGGTCACCCGCGGAGAAGAAGCCGTCCGCGTCGCGCCACTCGACGCTCAGCGAGAGCAGGTCAGCGATGGCCGCGACGGCGTCGCGGAACGCGCGCTGCACTCCTGGTGGCAGGGGCCCCAGCGGCGAGGTCCGTTCGGCCGCGATGAGCCTGGTCGGCCCGTCACCCCAGCGCACGAGCTGGTGCGCCAGGGCGCGCGGTGGCGAGCTCGGGTCGCCCGCGACGGGCCCGACCATGACGTCATAGAGCACCGACAGGTCATCGGCGGCGGTGGCGAACGGCCCATCGGTCGAGTAGTCGATCCAATCGTGGGCGGGCCATCGGCCGATCATCCCGTTCGTCGGCTTGAGGCCCACGAGCCCGCACAGCGACGCGGGGATCCGTATGGATCCGCCGCCGTCGGTGGCAGTGGCGACGAGGACCGCGCCCGCGGCGATCGCGGCGGCCGAGCCGCCGCTCGACCCGCCGGGCGAGAACTCCGGATTCCAGGGATTGGTCGTGACGCCCGTGAGGAGGCTGGCGGTGTAGCCCTCGATCGCGAACTCGGGCAGGGTCGACTTGCCGAGGATCACGGCGCCGGCATCGAGGAGCCGTTGCGCGACGACGCCGTTGCCCGGAGCGGGTGGCGCGTCGCGAAGCGCCCGCGATCCCTTGCGCGTGGGGTGGCCGCGCCAGTCCTCGAGGTCCTTGATCAAGGTTGGCGCGCCGGCGAGCGGCCCCTGGGGCGCCCCTCGGGCGTCAATGCTCGCCGCCGCGGCGAGCGCCTCGTCGAACGCCTCCTCGGCGAGCACGTTGAGCGCGACGGCGCCCTCGAGCCGCTCGACGCACGCGGTGACCAGCGCCGTCACGCTCACGCGACGCTCGCGCACCGCCGCGCTCAGGGTGGTCAGCGGGCCTGGAGTAACCCCGTCGATCACGTCACCGTGGGCTGGTCGCCGTCGGACTCGAGCGGGCCTCCGGCCTCGACCCACGCGACCATCCCGCCCTCGAGGTTCACCGCGTCGACGCCGTGCTCGAGCAGGAAGAGGGCGGCGCGCCGGGACCGCGCTCCGGAGCGGCACACGCACACGACGCTGATCGTGCCATCGAAGTCGCCGACGTGGTCGGGCAGTTCAGCCAGGGGAACGTGGCGTGCCCCCGGAGCGCGGCCCGCCGACCACTCGTCGTCCTCGCGCACGTCGAGCAGGAGCGCGCCGGCGTCGCCCAGGCGCTGGGCCTCGTCGGGACCGACCGCGCGAAGAGCGTCCATGTCCCCTCTCGAAGGTGGCGCCGACCGGGCATCGGCTGCGCAGAATCTACTCGTAGACTCGCCACGTGGCCGGGCGAGACCTTATTTCTACGCTGTCGCCCGACGAATTGGTCCCGCTGCTGGACCAGCCCGACCAGTTGTTCCTGCTCGACGTGCGCGAGCCCGATGAGGTGGCCGACTGGTCAATCGACCTCGCGCACAACATCCCCATCGGCGCCCTCGCCGCGCGCTGGAGCGAGGTGCCGGCGACGAAGCGCGTCGCGGTGATCTGCGCCAGCGGGTCGCGGGCACGCCAGGGCGCGGAGCTCCTCGCGGGCCACGGGGTGGCGAGCGCGGTCGTCGACGGCGGCATGCACGCCTGGGCCTCGACCTACGACACCGTGTCCGGCGTGTTCGCCGGCGCGACGGTCGTGCAGGTACGACGCCGGGGCAATGGCTGCCTGTCCTACGTCGTGGGCGCGGGCGAGTCGTGCGTCGTGATCGACCCCTCGCTGGAGGTCGCGCGCTACCTCGACGTCGCCCGCGATCACCAGTGGGCGATCACCCACGTGCTCGACACTCACCTGCACGCCGATCACCTGAGCGGCGCGCGCGCGCTCGTTGAGGCGACCGGGGCCGCGCTGTGGTTGAGTCCGGCGGACCCCTTCGAGTTCGACTTCGAGCCCTTGAGCGACGGCCGGACCATCGCCCTGGCCGACGGGGTGGAGCTGACCGTCTCGGCGGTCAGCGTGCCGGGACACACCGAGGGGTCGACGATGTACCGGCTTGGTCACGCGGCCATTTTCACTGGTGACACGGTGTTTTTGGAGAGCGTGGGGCGCCCCGACCTGGCCGACCAGGCCGAGGCCTTCGCCCACCACCTCTACCGCAGCCTGCACGAGCGCGTCCTTCCCCTGAGCGACGACGTGGCCGTGTTCCCGGCGCACTACGGGCCCGGGGTGAGCGTGCGCGTCGGCGAGTTCGTGTCGCGCCCGCTGGGCGAGCTCCGCCACACGTTGCCCGCCCTCGCGCTTTCCGAGGTTGAGTTCGTCGCCTGGGCCGTCGCCAACGTGAAGGACCGGCCGCCGAACTACCGCGAGATCGTCCTCATCAACTCCGGTCGACGGAGCCTGTCGCGTGACGGGGCCGAGCTCGAAGTCGGCCCCAACCGCTGCGCCATCGCCTGACGCGATGTCGTCAACCGGTGGTCGTCGCATGTCGTGGACCGTCTCGGGTGGTGCTCGCACGCGGGACGTAGGTCACTTCTTGTCTGGCCGAAACTGAGACGATGCTCAGCGCGAAACCGGTGTGGCGTAAGGAAAAAGGGCGATTACGACTCCGTGAAGATTTATAGTTGTCGCGGGGTTGTGCGTCACGGCGCGCCAATCATCGTCGCGACTTAGCCGTTTATCAGGGATTTCATATGTTCGGCGCACGCCGACGAGGAAAAAATCACCTGATGAAAACGGAGATTCAGTATTCGCGTTCAGGTTTGGGCCTTATCTATACTGACCGAAGAGGTAACGACCGTGCATCGACACGTGGCGGGTGCCTTTATCGCTTGTCGTTGTGCTGCTGTTCCTCAAAGTAATCGGGTCGATGGGAGTCGGCCCCCGTGAATGGAGCGAAGTGAAAATGAACGCCGCAACCAAGGAAGGATTCGTAATGAATACTTTGCGACGCATGTCTGGAGTCCTCGTGAAGGCGTTCGCCGCCGGTGCCGTCATGGTCGCCGTCGCGCTGCCGGTAGCGGTCATGGGAGTGGGCACCGCGGGGGCCGCGACGAGCCCGACGCTCTTCTGCTCGCAGCTCTCATCGACCTTCGTCACCAACATCGCGGGGAACCCGTACTGCGGCTCGCTGCCCTGGACCACGCAGAACAGCATCTTGACGTTCTACGTCCAAGGCGCGAACCTCGGGTTCACGAACGGGCCGGCGACGGCCACGACCAACGCCACGGGCGTCACGGTGACGGGGTTCACTGAGTTGAACACCTTCAGCGCGCGGGTCACGGTGGCGGTCGGTTCGACGGTGACTCCCGGCTACTACGGCCTCACCATCACGGACGGCAACGGCACGACGACCCTCACCACCGCGTACGGCGTGGACCCGGCGTCGACGGTCACCTCATCCTCTCCGACTTCCATTCCCGAGGGATCGACCGTCCTCATCACCGTCACGGGCGTTGGCCTGACTGGCGGCCAGGTGTCCACG
>DAIOGY010000024.1:0-12333 GCA_036745005.1 Acidimicrobiales bacterium
CGCGGTCAAGGTCACGCTCGACCGCACCCCGCCGGAGCTCTCGTCGGACCTGATGGAGCAGGGGATCGTTCTCACCGGCGGCGGGGCGCTGCTGCACGGCCTGGCCGCGCGCCTGGAGTTCGAGACAAACATGCCGATCATCGTGGCCGACGACCCCCTGTTCAGCGTGGCGCTCGGTGCGGGCATGTGCCTGGAGGAACTTGACGCGTTCTCGCGCATGCTAAAGACCAGTCCGACGCGCTAAAGCGTGGCGACCAGTCGTTCGCGCCGGCGACTGTGGACCGTCGCCGCGGCCACCGCCGTGGTCGTGACCATCCTGTACAGCACCGGCGGCGTGGTGTCGGGGCTGCGCGGCGCGGCCAACCTGGTCGTCAAGCCCTTCAGCTGGAGCGTCAACGAGATCGCCCGGCCGCTCGGGCATCTCTTCGCGGGGGCCGTGAACTACTCGGACGTGGTGGCCCAGAACCAGCGGCTGCGCTATGAGCTGGGCCAGGCGCGCCAGCTGGCCGACGAGCAGTGGGCGCTCGTGCGCCAGCTCACCGAGATCACGACCGCGCTGCACGTCCCCTTCGTCGGCGGTCTCGGCACGGTGGCGGCCCAGGTGACCACGCTGTCACCCACCAGCTTCGCCGCCACCATCGACATCTCGCGGGGCCGCAACGACGGTGTCCTGACGGGCATGCCGGTCGTGGCCAACGGTGGCCTGGTGGGTGTGGTCATCTCCACCACGCCCCACGGCGCGACCGTGCGCCTGATCAGCGACGTGAACTCGGCGGTCGGCGTGACCTTCGGGGCCGGGACCAGTTCGCTGATCGTGAGCGGGCGGGGCGTCAACAACGGGCTGGGCGCCACGTCGGTGCCGCTGGCCACCACGCTGCGCCCGGGCACCCTGCTCAGCACCGACGGGCTGGCCGGCGGCCTCTTCCCGCCGGGACTGCCGGTGGCCAAGGTGTCGGCGATCTCGCTGACCCCCGGAGCCGCCACCTACGACGTGTCGGTGCGTCCGACGGCTGACCTGCGGCACCTGCTCTACGTCGACGTCGTGCTGTGGGAGCCCTCGACGTGAGGCGGGCCCTTCTGCCCCTGGTGATCGTCACGCTCTTCGTCGTGGGCGCACAGCTGGCGATCTTCACGACCCTGCGAATCGCCGGCGTCGTCATCATGCTGGTGTGGCTCTGGCCGCTGGCGATGGGACTGGCCGGCTACACCGCGCTCGGTGTCGTGGCCGGCGTGGTCGCCGGTGTGTTCTTCGACACCCACGGCTCCACACCCTTCGGCCTCAGCGTGCTGGTGGCGGTGACGCTGGCCTACGGCGCGTCGCGGCTCGGCCGCGAGGGCGTGGGAGACCTCGACTCGGCCGCGTGGTGGGTCACGCCGCTGCTGGGCGCCCTCGGTGGATTCCTGGCCCCGCTGCTCTTCGTCGGCTTCGGCCTCTTCACGCTCGACGTGGGCCTGTGGCGCGGCAGCCTGCTCGTCGCGATGGTGGTCAACGCGCTCGCCTTCTTCGTGCTGGCGCGCCCGGCCACTCGCGTGGCGCGCGCGGTGGGTCGCCTCGGTGAGCGGGTGCGTCGGTGAAGGGCTCGTGGCGAGACCGTCCCACCGGCTCGGTCTTCTCGCGCCTGTGGCGCCCGTGGGTGTCGCTCAACCCCTTCCGGGGTCGGGGTCGCCGGATCAACGAGTCGCGCCCGGTGGGCATCCGCGACCTCGTCGCCGGACCCGAGGAGGTCAGGGCTCGCCCGGAGCGGCGCTGGCGCATCATCGGCGGCTTCTTCGCGATCCTGTTCCTGCTTCTCATGGGCAGGCTCTTCGTCCTGCAGGTCCTCAACTACAAGACGTCGGTGGCCGCGGTGGAGTCGAACTCCCTGCGGCCGACGTCGATTCCGGCGCCGCGCGGCTACATCGTCGACCGCCACGAGCAACCGCTCGTCGCCAACGTCACGACGACCGAGATCCAGCTGTCGCGCGCCGAGGCGGCGTTGGACCCCGCCATCAAGGGATCGCTCTCGCTGCTCACCGGGGTCAGCGTCGCGCAGATCAACGCCGATCTCTCCAACCTCCAGTACAACCCCTACCAGCCCGCGCCGGTCATGCTCAACGCTCCGGCCAGCGTGGTCGAGTACCTGCGGCTGCACCCCAAGGAGTTCCCGGGCGTGTCGGTGCTCGACGTGACCAAGCGCACCTATCCGCTCGGTGGCACCGTGGGCAGCCAGGTCCTGGGCTACGTGGGTCCCATCACCGGCGCCGAGATCGCGGCCCACCCCAACCAGGGCTACCAGACCGACTCGACGATCGGCAAGACCGGCGTCGAGTCGTACTACGAGCAGTACCTGCGCGGGCGCGACGGGACGCGCACGATCGAGGTCAACGCCTACGGCAACATCCTGGGAGCGATCAGGTCGACCCCGCCGGTCGGCGGCGACACGGTGGTGCTCAACATCGACCAGGGACTCCAGAAGGCGCTCGACACCTACCTGGCCCAGGACATCCTGCGCAACCGCACCATCCCGGATCCGCGCTCGGGCAAGCTCCCGCCGTCGATCAACGGGGCGGCCGTGGTGCTCGACCCCAACACGGGTGCGGTGCTCGCGATGTCGAGCTACCCCTCGTACAACCTGAGCAACTTCGTCAACGGCCTCACCGAGACGCAGTTCAAGGCGCTGCTCGCGGTGGGGGCGTTCAACAACTACGCCATCCAGGGCCTGTACACCCCGGGCAGCACGTTCAAGCTCATCTCGGCCACCGCCCAGCTCCAGACGGGGATCCTGTCGCCGAACGCGATCGTCGACGACACCGGCAGCTTCAAGGTCCCCGGGTGCCTCCAAGGCGCGCACGGGTGCGTCTTCCACGACGACGAGACGACCGGCTCGGGCCTGATCAACCTGCCCGAGGCCCTGACGCGCTCGTCGGACTACTACTTCTACAACCTGGGCTACCTCTTCTGGGCCAACCGCGGGCGCTACGGAGAGACGCCGATCCAGAACGTCGCCGCCGGGTACGGGCTGGGCCAGTACACCAACATCGACCTGCCCAACGAGACCCAGGGCCGCGTCGACTCGCCAACGGTGCGCCGCCAGCTCCACGCCGCGGCGCCCAAGGCCTTCCCCAACGTCGCGTGGTACACGGGCGACAACATCGAGATGGCCTTCGGCCAAGGGACCACCGCGGTCACCCCCATCGAGCTGGCGACCGCCTACGCCACCTTCGCCAACGGGGGCACGCGCTACACGCCCGAGGTCGCCGCGGCCGTGCTCGACCCGCACGGCAAGGTGGTCGAGCGCTACCTGCCGCGCGTCGTGGGCCACGTGTCGCTGCCGGCGCGCGTGCGCGGCCCGATCCTCGAGGGCCTCACCGGCGTGGTGGAGAACCCCGCGGGCACCGCGTACTACCCGTTCCACCACTACGTGCACTTCTCGCTGGCCAACTTCCCGATCGCCGGCAAGACCGGGACGGCCTCGAACGCCCCGGGCCAGGAGCCCAACTCGTGGTTCGTCGGCTTCGGGCCGATCGCGCACCCCAAGTACGTCGTGCTCTGCGTGATCGGCCAGGGCGGCTACGGGGCCAACGCCGCGGCGCCGGTCGTGGCCGAGACCTTCAACTACCTCGTGGCCCACCCGGTGACGCCGGTCACGCTCAAGGCCCCGCGCACGATCGGGCGATCGACGGCCACGACGACGACGAGTTCGCCCGGCTAGGGCGCCGGCGAGTATCCTGGTACCAAGGGCGCGGCCCGCCGAAGGCGACGCGCGAGACAAACTTCGCGGGGGCGCGGTCGAAAGCCCCGGACCCGCATACATCGAGGACACCGTGGCCGACACCCAAGACTTCACCGTCGACTTAGCGTGGCCCCGCCTCGCCGCCGTCCCTGGCGCCCGCCGTGACCCTGATCGCACCGGGCGCCTCGCGTCGCGTGCGCTCACCCCCGGGGGCGCGCCGCGCCCCGCCACCCATCAGAACGCAAGGAGTCCTCGTCGTGATCGACGACACCACCAACCCCACACCCACCCCGTCCTCGCCTCCCCCTAGTCCGCGGGTGGGCGACACCCGCCCGGCGCCGCGAATCGGCGACACCCGTCCGGGCACGCCCTCGACGCCCCCGGCGTCCAACGGACCCGGAGCCACGGGCGGCGGTCGGCGACGCCGCGGGGGACGCGGGCGCGGCAGCGCCCCGTCCGGTCGGGCGGCCGGTCCGCGCCCCAGCGAAGCGCCGGTCGAGGCCTCCGCGCCCGAAGGCGCCGCCGAGGGAGGACGCGCGCGAGGCCGGCGCCGACGCGGCGGCGAGCGCCGGGTGCGGGCCCAGGGCCGCTACCTCATGTGCGTGCACACCACGTCCGACGCCACTCACATCGCCACCCTCGAAGGCCGCTCGATGGTCGAGTACGTCGTGGCCAAGGCCGCCGACGAGACGAACCAGATCGACGGCAACATCTACGTCGGGCGCATCCAGAACGTCCTGCCGGGCATGGAACTGGCCTTCGTGGACATCGGCATCCCGAAGAACGCCGTCCTCTACCGCGGCGACGTCGCGTTCGACCAGGACGACCTGGAGGGCCGCACGCCCGGCGACCGGCGCATCGAGCAGATGATCCGCTCGGGCCAGACGGTCGTGTGCCAGGTCACGAAGAACGCCATCGGCGCCAAGGGCGCGCGCCTCACCCAGGAGGTGTCGATCCCCGGGCGCTTCGCGGTGCTGGTACCCAACTCGTCGACCGTGGGCATCTCCAAGCGGCTGCCCGACGGCGAGCGCCGCCGCCTGCGCAAGATCATCGACGAGGTCAAGCCCGAGCGTCACGGGCTGATCATCCGCACCGCCGCCGAGGGCGTGAGCGCCGAGGACCTGGCGCGCGACGTCGCGTCGCTCGCCGAGAAGTGGTCGGCCATCGAGGCCGAGGTCGCCAAGTCCAATCAGCCGCGCCTGATCTACCGTGACCTGGACCTCGCGGTGCGCGTGCTGCGCGAGGAGCTCAACGACGACTATCGCGGCGTGCTCATCGACGACCACGACCTCTACGAGAAGGTCCGCGAGTACGTGGTGGCGGTGAACCCCGAGCTGGCCGACCGGGTCGAGTACTACGACCGCACGAGCGAGGAGCTGCCCCTCTTCGAGCGGTACTTCGTGCACGAGCAGCTCCACCGCGCCCTCGACCGCAAGGTCTTCTTGCCGTCGGGCGGGTCGCTCATCGTCGAGCGCACCGAGGCGCTCACGGTGATCGACGTCAACACCGGCAAGAACGTGGGGTCGACCAACCTCGAAGAGACGGTCTTTCGCAACAACCTGGAGGCCGCCGAGGAGGTCGCGCGACAGCTGCGGCTGCGCGACATCGGCGGCATCATCGTGATCGACTTCATCGACATGGAGTCCAAGCCCAACCGCGAGGCCGTCGCCTCCGCGCTGCGCCAGGCCCTCTCGCGTGACAAGACCCGCACGCAGGTCTTCGACATCTCCGAACTGGGGCTCGTCGAGATGACCCGCAAGCGCGTCAACGAAGGGCTCTTGGAGTCGGTGTCGACGGTGTGCTCGGTGTGCGACGGGCGCGGTTTCCTGGTCTCGACTGGTCTGTAGGGTTCGGGCCCGCGCGCCGTGGGCTAGTATGGACACCTTATGTACGCCGTCATCCGAGTAGGAACCTCCCAAGAGCGGGTCACCGAGGGCCAGGTGGTCCGCGTCGACCTGCGTCCCGAGGAGGTCGGGACCGCGGTCACGTTCGTGCCGGTCCTGCTGGTCGACGGCGACAAGGTGGTGGCCGGCCCCGCGCTCAAGGGCGCCTCGGTCACGGCCACGATCATCGGCGACGAGAAGGGCCCCAAGATCCACGGCCTGACCTACAAGCCCAAGTCGCGCCAGCGCCGCCACTGGGGTCACCGCCAGAAGTACTCGACGGTCGAGATCACCAAGATCTCGGCCAAGGCCTAGGGAGGTCCGATGTCCAAGACCAAGGGTGGCGGTTCGACGAGGAACGGACGTGACTCCAACGCCCAGCGCCTCGGGGTCAAGGCGTTCGATGGAACGTCGGTTTCGACAGGGAGCATCATCGTCCGCCAGCGCGGCACCCGGTTCCACCCGGGGCGCAACGTCGGCATCGGCAAGGACGACACCCTGTTCGCGCTCGCCGAAGGGAAAGTGAAGTTTGGCTACCGCGGCGGCCGAAAGCTGGTCGACGTTCTCGTCGATTGAGCTTTCCTCCTAAAACAGACGACCCCCGGGCGCGAGCCCGGGGGTCGTCTGTTGTCGTTGCGAGAACTATGAGCTCTTCACGGCCTTCTTGAAGGTCGAGCCGATCGAGACCTTCGGGGCCTTGGAGGCCGCGACTTGGATGGCCTCACCGGTCTGGGGATTGCGGGCGGTGCGGGCCTTGCGGTCGACACGCTCAAAGGACAAGAAGCCCGACAGCACAATCTTCTCGCCGTGGGATACGCCGCGAACGACCACGTCTTCGAAGGACTTCAGCACCTCGGCGACCGTGTTCTTGGCGGCCCCGCTCTCGGCAACAATTGCATCTACCAACTCGGCCTTGTTCACCGGTCGACTCCTTTATCTTTTCTGGACAACGGCCGGGCGATCTCCCAGCCACCAGGTCCATCTTTATCGCCAAAGGCTTGAAAAATGGGGATTTCTCAGGACTCTCGCAGACTTGGCGCGTAGGGGGCGCGCTAAACCACCTGATGGGAAGGATTTTCAGCCGGAGCGAGGCCCGGACCCGGGGGAGCGGCGGGCCTACCATGGAGCCGTGGAACCGCTAAATCGCAAGAGATTGACGCAACTGGCGGCCGTCGAGCGGGCCTCCTACCACGAGCGCCATCCCGAGTCTCGCGCGCTGCACGAGGCCGCCGACCACCTCGTCGCGCGGGTCCCCATGACGTGGATGGGCAAGTGGGCGGGCGGCTTCCCCCTGGGATTCGCCACGGCGCGCGGGGCCACGCTCACCGACCTCGACGGCCACGAGCTCATCGACTTCGCCCTCGGTGACACCGGCGCGATGGCCGGGCATTCGCCCGACGCCCTGGTCGCGGCGCTGGCCGACCGGGTCGGGCGTCGCGGCGGCGTCACCACGATGCTGCCCAACGAGGACGCGGAGTGGGTGGGAGCGGAGCTGGCCCGGCGCTTCGGCGTCGCGAAGTGGTCCTTCACCTTGTCGGCCACCGACGCGAACCGCTGGGTGCTGCGACTGGCCCGGCTCATCACGGGCCGGCCCAAGGTCCTCGTGTTCTCTCACTCCTACCACGGCACCGTGGACGAGTCCTTCGTCGTCGTCGAGGACGGTCGGGCGCGATCGCGCCCGGGCAACGTAGGCCCGGCCGTCGACCCGACCACCACCACGCGCGTCGTGGAGTTCAACGACCTCGACGCGCTCGGCGCCGCGCTCGCGCACCGCGACGTGGCCGCGGTGCTCGCCGAGCCCGCGCTGACCAACGTCGGTATCGTGCTCGCCCAGCCGGGCTACCTCGAGGGCGTTCGCCAGATCTGCGACGAGACCGAGACGCTGCTCATCTTCGACGAGACCCACACCTTCTCGGCCGGTCCCGGAGGGGCGACGCGCCGATTCGGCCTGCGCCCCGACGCGCTCACCATCGGCAAGTCCCTCGGCGGGGGTGTGCCGTGCGGCGCCTACGGGCTCAGCGAGGAGCTCGCCGCTCGACTCGACGTGGCGCTGGCGGGCGGCGCCGACATCCAAGACGTCGGTGGCGTCGGCGGAACCCTCGCCGGCAACGCGATGAGCCTGGCCGCGATGCGCGCCGTGCTGGGCGAGGTCCTCACCGACGACGCCTTCGCGGCGATGGAGCGGCGCGCGACACTCTTCGCGCGTGGCGTCGGCGACGCCATCGCGCGCCACGGCCTGGCGTGGTCGGTCAGCCAGCTCGGCGCGCGCTGCGAGTACCGCTTCGCGTTTCCCGCGCCGACCAGCGGCGGGCAGTCCGCGGCGTCGGCCGATGCCCTGCTCGAGGAGTACCTGCACCTCTACGGCGTCAACCGCGGCGTCCTGCTCACGCCGTTCCACAACATGGCGCTGATGTGCCCGGCGACGAGCGACGCCCACGTCGGGGTCCACACCGAGCTCTTCGACCAGGCGGTCGCCGCGCTGCGCGACTGAGGGCCGCGGCACTCCCTCGTAGGATTGGTCCATGTCTCCCTTCGTCGATTCGGCCCAGCTGCACGCCAAGGCCGGTGACGGGGGGGCGGGGTGCGTGAGCTTTCGCCGCGAGGCCCACGTGGCCAAGGGCGGCCCGGACGGCGGCGACGGGGGCCACGGCGGCGACGTCTGGCTCGTCGCCGACCCCAACCACGCGTCGCTGCTGGGCTTTCGCGACCACCCGTTTCGCCGCGGCGGCGACGGCGCGCACGGCAGCTCGAAGCGCCAGCACGGCGCCAGCGGGGCGGACGTGGAGGTCCGGGTGCCGGTCGGCACCATCGTGCACGACCGTGGCCGAGGCGAGACGCTGGTCGACCTCGCCGGTCCGGGCGACCGGTGGCGGGCCGCCCAGGGCGGGCTGGGAGGAGCGGGCAACGCCCGATTCCTCTCGAATCGCCGTCGCGCGCCGGCCTTCGCCGAGCAGGGCGAGCGGGGCGAGGAGCGTTGGTACGACCTGGAGTTGAAGCTCCAGGCCGACGTCGCCCTGATCGGCTTTCCCAACGTCGGCAAGTCCACGCTCATCGCCGCGGTGTCGGCCGCTCGCCCCAAGGTCGCCGACTACCCGTTCACGACCCTCGTCCCGCACCTGGGCGTGGTGCGCGTCGGGGAGCGCCGCGGTCGGCCCGACGACGCCACGGAGTTCGTCGTCGCCGACATCCCCGGTCTGATCGAGGGGGCGGCCGAGGGGCGCGGCCTCGGACACGACTTCCTGCGCCACGTCGAGCGCGCGCGCGTCCTGTGCGTCCTGGTGGACCTGTCGGCCGGTGCGCCGATGGACCCCGGGGCCCAGCGCGACGTGCTGTTGGCCGAGCTCGGCAACTACCGCGCCGATCTGCTCACCCGCCCCCGGGTGGTCGTCGGGTCCAAGGTCGACGTCGCCGAGCACGAGGTCGACGGCGTGGCCACGATCTCGGCGGTGACCGGCGAGGGGCTCGACGAGCTGGTCGCGCGGTGGGCGAGCCTGGTCAGCGCGGCGCGCCGCGACGAGATTGACTCGGTCGCGCGCGCGGTCGTCGTGCACCGGCCGGTGCCCGAGGAGGTCACGGTCGAGCGTCGCGGCGAGCGCTCGTGGCTGGTGGCCGGACGTCCGGCGCTGCGCGCGGTGCGCATGAACGACCTGACCGACGACGAGGCGCTGGCCGAGGTCGTCCGGCGCCTGAAGGACCTCGGCGTCGACCGGCTCCTGGGGCGCGCCGGGGCGCGCGACGGCGACGAGGTGAGCGTGGGACAGCTCACGTTCGAGTGGTTCCGCGACGACGCGAGCGCCGGACTCGACGCCGCGCCGCATCGCACCACGCGGCGCGAGCGACTCGCGCGCCACGGCCGTCTCGACCCGGGGACCGGTGATGGCGACGCGTAGCGCGGTCGTCAAGATCGGCACGACGTCGGTGACCGACGACGCCGGCGGCGTCGACGTCGAGGTGCTCGACTCGCTGGCCCGCGACGTGGTGGACCTGCGCGACGAGGGATGGACGGTCGTCGTCGTAACCTCCGGCGCCATCAACGCGGGGTGGCGCGAGGTCGGCGCGGGCCGGCGACGGCCCACGGACGCCGTGACCCTCCAGGCGGTCTCCGCCGTCGGCCAGCCGCTCTTGATGCACGCGTGGCGCGACGCCTTCGCCCGGGCGGGCGCGCCCGTGGGCCAGGTGCTGCTCGCCCCCCTCGACTTCTCGCATCGCGGGCAGTACCTGCACGCGCGCGACACGCTGGGCGCGCTGCACTCGCTCGGCGTGGTCGCCATCGTCAACGAGAACGACGCCGTGGCCGACGAGGAGATCCGCTACGGCGACAACGACCGCTTGGCCGCGCTGGTGGCCAACCTCGTCGCCGCGTCGCACCTGGTCCTGCTCACCGACACCGAGGGGCTGCTCACCGCGGACCCGCGCCTCGACGACACGGCCACGCTGATCGAAGAGGTCGCGGCCATCGACGCCGACCTGCTGGGCCTGGCCGGGGCGAGCCGTTCGGGCGTGGGCAGCGGCGGGATGGCCTCCAAGCTGGCGGCGGCGCGCATGGCCACGTGGTCGGGCGTGACGACGGTGATCGCGCCGGCGCGCGCAGCCCGCCCGCTGCGCCAGGCCCTCGAGGGCGGCCCGGGGTCCGGGACGACCTTTCGGGCCCGGGCCACGCGGCTCTCCGCGCGCAAGGCGTGGATCGCCTTCGCGGTCTCGAGCCGCGGCGTGCTGCGCGTCAACGAGGGCGCACGCCAGGCGCTCGAGTTCGACGGGCGCAGCCTGCTGCGCGTGGGCGTCGTCGCGCGCGAGGGCGACTTCGTCGAGGGCGACGCCGTCGAGGTGGTCGGACCCGACGGGCGGGTCGTGGCGAAGGGACTCGTGCGCGTGGGCGCCGACGACTTCGACGAGGGCGAGGACGTCGTGGTGCACCGCGACGACCTGGTCCTCCTTCACCCGTCCTGAGGCGCCTCCGTTACGCTTGAGGGGTGAATGAGAGCGCGTTGGCGGCCCAGGGTCGCGCGGTGCGCGCCGCGGCGCGAGTCCTGGCCCAGGCCAGCGACGAGCAACGCCGCGGCGTCCTGCTCCACGTCGCCGACCGCCTCGAGGTCGTCGTCGACGACCTGTTGGAGGTCAACGCCGCCGAGGTCGCCGCCTACGACGAGTCGGGACCCGGGCGCGACAGGCTCACCCTGACGCGCGAGCGCGTGGGCGCCACGGCGGGCGCACTGCGCGAGGTGGCCGGCGCCACCGACCCCCTCTTCGAGACGCTCGATCGCGACGTGCGGCCCAACGGCCTGCGCGTGGAGAGGATGAGGGTGCCCCTGGGGGTCATCGGCGTGGTCTACGAGAACCGGCCCAACGTCACCTGCGACGTCGCCGGGCTGTGCGTGCGCAGCGGCAACGCCGCCTACCTGCGCGGCTCGTCCAGCGCGGCGCGGACCAACGCCTTCCTGGTGGACCTGTGGCACGAGGCGCTCGAGAAGGAGGGCCTGCCGCGCGACGCGGTCGCGCTGGTGGCGGACCCGAGCCACGCGGCGGCGACCGCCTTCATGCAGATGAGCGACGTGCTGGACTGCCTCATCCCGCGGGGCGGGCCGAGCCTCATCGCGGCGATGCGCGAGCACGCGCGCGTGCCCTACGTGCTCGACGGCGACGGCAACTGCCACGTCTTCGTCGACGCGTCGGCGGACCTGGCCATGGCGGCGGCGATCGTGGTCAACGCCAAGACCTCGCGGCCCGGCGTGTGCAACGCCGCCGAGACGCTCCTGGTGCACCGCGACGTGGCGGCCGCGCTGCTGCCGAGCCTCGCCGCGGCGATGCCCGACGTCGAGCTGCGCGGCGACGCCGAGACCCGCGAGCTCGTCCCCGGCGTGACGCCGGCGAGCCCCGAGGACTACGAGCGCGAGTTCCTGGACCTGATCCTCGCGGTCAAGGTCGTGGGCTCACTCGACGAGGCGATCGAGCACGTCGCGCGCTACGGCACCGGCCACAGCGAGGCGATCGTCACGAGCGACGCGGCCCACGCCGAGGAGTGGGTGCGGCGCGTCGACGCCGCCGCCGTGCTGGTGAACGCCTCGACGCGCTTCATCGACGGCGGGGAACTGGGGCTGGGCGGCGAGGTCGGCATCTCGACCCAGAAGCTGCACGCGCGCGGGCCGATGGGGTTGCGCGAGCTGACCTGCCTCAAGTGGGTCGTGCGCGGCGAGGGCCAGGTGCGATGAAGCTCGACCCTCGCGAGGAGCTGGCCCAGCGCCTGGGCCTCGAGCACGTGCCGCCGGTGCACTTCGACTCGCCGGCCGACGTGCACGCGCGCCTGGCGGCGGCGGACTACCTGAGCGACGAGGCCATCGCGTCGGTGACCTACCTGGCCGACCGCCTGGCCAAGCCCGTCCTGATCGAGGGCCCGGCGGGCACCGGCAAGACGGCCCTGGCCCAGGCGGTGGCCGACGCCGCGGGCGCCCGGCTGATCCGCCTGCAGTGCTACGAAGGCCTGGACGAGTCCAAGGCGCTCTACGAGTGGAACTACCGCAAGCAGCTCCTGCGCATCCAGGCCGGCCGCTCCGACGAGGCGGGCGTCGAGGAGTGGACGGCCCTGGAAGAGGACATCTTCGCCGAGGAGTTCCTCCTCACCCGGCCCCTGCTCGAGGCGATCCGCGCCACCGACCCGGTGGTGCTGCTGATCGACGAGGTCGACCGCGTCGAGCTCGAGACCGAGGCGCTGCTGCTCGAGATCCTCTCGGAGTACCAGGTGT
>DAIOGY010000025.1:0-12297 GCA_036745005.1 Acidimicrobiales bacterium
GTGTCGTCGCTCGACCCATCGTCGACGATCACCACCTGCGTGCGCTCCGGATCCATTGCGACCAGCACGTCGCGCACGCGCTCGTATCCCGCGGCGAGGCGCTGGGACTCGTTGTACGCCGGGATGACGAGGGTGGTGGTGACGGGCACGGTCGATCAGGGCCGCGCCGCGCCCACCAACCCGAAGGTGAAGATCGGGGCGAGGCTCACCGAGGTGCCCGAGTGTGCCGCGGCGATGATCGTCGAGGTGCCCCACGGGCCGCTGCCGGCGTACATCACCACGTGGTCGACCTGGTGATCGCCGTCGAGGTTGTAGTAGAAGAGCAGGTCGCCAGGCTGGAGGGCGCCCAAGGGAACGTGGCGCAAGGCCGGCCACTGGGTCTCGGTCGTGCGCGGGATCGAAAAGCCCGCTTGGGCCCACGCCCACTGGACGAGGCCGGAGCAGTCAAAGCCGTGACCCGGCGACTCGCCGCCCCAGGAGTAGGGAACGCCGATCTGGGACTCGGCCGCGTGCAGGGCCGCCATGCCCTGGGCCGAGCCCGCGGCCACCCCCTTGATCAACGGCGGGGTCGCCGCCTGGATCGCCTCGAGGACCTTGTTGGCGGCCGCCTGGCCGCCAACTTCGGACGCGGCGGCGACGGCCTGCTCCTCGCCCGCGATGTTCTTCGCCCGCGCCGCGGCGACGCCCACCCCGATCTCGTAGGAGATGATCTCGTGGGCGAGCTTGCGCGTCACGACGGCGAGCGTCGCGCGCGTGACGGACTCGTTGTGCGCGTTCTCCGCGAGGAGGTACTCGATCCGGTTCGTCTGGTGCTGGGCCTTCGCGCGCTGGGCGTTGGTCTCGGAGATCGTTGCGTCGAGTTGCTGCTTTTGGGCCTCGTAGTTGTTGCGCAGCTTGGTCAGGTCACCGATCACCTGGTCCTCGTAGACGCGACGGGCGTCGCTGGTGGTGACGTTCTGATTGAACAGGCTCAGTATCTGCGCCTCGGCCGACCCCAGGACGTAGGCGCGCACGACGGCGACGGCGAGCTTCTTGGCCGTGACCGAGACCGCCGCTCGCTTGGTCAGCTCCTTGGCGTCGAGGCGCACGATCGACGCGTTGAGCTGGTGGAGCTTCACCCGGGCCGCGTCGTACTCGTTGGCCGTGATCTCGCTGGTCTTTTCCTGCTGGGAGAGCGTGGCCGAGAGCCGGGCAATCTTCTCGCGTGTCGTCTGGATCGACTCGGAGCCCGCAACGGTGGGCGTCACGGTCGTGGCGATGAATGCCACGAGAAGCAAGAGGGAGGCGGAACGACCCGTGCCCCGACGACGCACGCGATGCATCACTCAAGCGTACCCAGGGGCTTCGCGCAGACTGGCGTTGTTGGACAAAGGTTTACAATGCGTTACGGTTACGACGCACACGGCGCGCGGGGGCGTAGCCCAATTGGCAGAGGCAAGGCGCTTAAACCGCCTCCAGTGAGGGTTCGAGTCCCTCCGCCCCTACGTGAAGGGGCCCTTGTGAATCTTTAGTAGCGTGGCCCCCGTGGCTAAGAGCACGACGGGCAAATGGGTGAGTCGCGTCGGCTCGTCGGGCGGCGGCAAGGCGTACAAGAAGTCACGGCCGTCCAACTACTACGGCGCCCTCATCGTCATCGTCGTGCTCGGCGTCGCCGCGACCCTGCTCGCGCGCTACGACTACATCCACCCGCACACCACGAAGGGCACACCCCCGGCCGTCGGCACCACGTGGTACGCGGCCCTGCGCATCGAGGCCTGCGGTCGAGCCCTGACCGACCTGACTCCGGACCCGCTGTTCAGCGGAGGCTTCAAGATCCAGGCCCCCAACGTCATCAAGATCAGCCCGACCTCGGCGGCGGACTCGGGGAATCACGCGACCCTGGCGCAGTTCGCCAACGAGTTCCCGGGCCTGATCATCTCCTCGAGCGAGCTCTCGGTGCCCACCGCGACCGGCGCGGCGAATCCCAAGACCACGTACCACAACGGCAACTCGTGCGCGCGCGGCACGAAGTACGCGGGTCAGGCCGGCACGGTCGAGTACGCCTACTGGACGTCGTTCGGCCAGACCAAGCCCAAGACCACGACCAACCCGGGTTCGATCAAGTTCCGCCAGTACCTGCGAGTCACGATGGCCTTCGAGCCGGCCGGGGTGACGCCCCAGCCGCCGTCACAGGCCACCGTCAATGCGATGGTCAAGGCGGTGACGAGTCCGACGACGACGACCGTGGCCACGCAACTGACGACCACCACGACGCCGACCCAGTCCACGACGACCACGAAGCCGGCGACCACCACGACCGCCGCCGTGACCACGACCACCGCGCCGAAGGGCTGACCTTGCAGGCCGTCATCCTGGTGGGTGGCGAGGGGACCCGCCTTCGTCCGCTGACGTTTCAGACGCCCAAGCAGATGTTGCCCCTGGTGGGAGTGCCGATGATCGAGTGCGCCATGGAAGAACTGGCGCGCCACGGCGTCACCGACGCAGTGCTGGCCCTCGGGTACCTGCCCGACAGCTTCTCGCTGGCGTACCCGGACAACGTGATCGCGGGCGTCAAGGTCACCTACGCCGTCGAGCCGGCGCCGCTCGACACCGCCGGCGCGATCCGCTTCGCGGCCCGGGCGTCGGGCATCGATGACACCTTCCTCGTGGTCAACGGCGACGTGCTCACCGACCTCGACATCACCGCGCTCCTGGCCTTCCATCGCCAGCGCGGTGCGGAGGCCACCATCGCGCTGCACCCCGTGCAGGACCCGTCGCGTTACGGCGTCGTCGAGACCACGCCTGACGGGCGCGTCGTGGCCTTCATCGAGAAGCCGCCTCGAGGCGAGGCCCCGACCAACCTCATCAACGCGGGCACCTACGTCATGGAGACCAGCGTGCTCGAGCGGATCGCCCCGAAGGGGCGGGTCAGCGTCGAGCGCGACACCTTCCCCTCGCTGGCCGAGGACGGCGTGCTCTACGCGTTGCGTGATGACGCCTACTGGCTGGACACCGGCACGCCCCAGACCTACCTTCGCGCCAACGCCGACATCCTCGCTGGTCGCGAGGGTCGCCGCGACGGCATTCGTGACGGATCGTGGTGCCACCCGAGCGCCACGGTCGACGCGAGCGCGACGGTGAGCGCGAGCGTGGTGGACCGCGACGCCAACGTCGGAGCGGGCGTCGAGCTCGAGAACGCGGTGCTGATGCCCGGCGCCATCATCGAAGAGGGCGCCCGCGTTCGATCGTCGATCATCGGTCCGAGCGCCGTCATTGGGCGCTTCGCCACGCTTGACGCGACGTGCGTCGTCGGGTCTAACGAGCACGTAGCCCCCGGATCCGAGCTCTCCGGTGACGTTCGACTCGGCGGGGTCTAGCGAAAGAGGTCCTCGTGGGGGGGGCGGATGAGGTCCGCCGAGACCGAACCCTCGCCGAAGTACGCGTCGTCGAGTCCCCGGATCAGCGCGAAGGGCGTGGCGCTCGCCTTACCGAGCACGAGGTTGGCCGCCCCGGCGACCTCGTCGGCGATCGCGATCTCGGTGGCCTCCAGGCGCCGGCCGTTGGCGTCGTTGGTCCCGCGCAGGTCCATGAGCGCCACGAGTCCGGCGACGCCGATGGCCACGTCGGTGACTCCTTGGCGCCACGCCCGACCGAACGTGTCGGTCACGACGACCGCGACGTCGGCGCCGCGGCGCCGGGCGATCTCGGCGCGCAGGCGCCGCGCCGAGCGGTCCGGATCGCGCGGCAGCAAGACGGCGGTTCCGAGTTCGGTGTTGGACAGGTCCACTCCGGCGTTGGCGTTGACGAAACCGTGCGCGGTCTCGGTGATGCGCAGGGGTCCTCGCCGGCGCAGCACCCGACGTGCTTCGCCCTCGACGAGGGCGATCTTGGCGTCGACGGTGTCAGCGACCGCGACGACCCGGCCCTCGGACTTGGACACGACCTTGGACGTCACCACGACGAGGTCGTGATCGGCGAGGCTCAGTGACCGGCGGTCCAACGCGTCCAGGAGCAGGGTCGCGAGGTCGTCGTCCTCGTGCACCGGACCGACACCCTCGAGGGCGATGATCGTGACGTCACTCACGAGGTCACCGCGGACGCCAGGCGCCGGGCATTGGCGTCGCTGGACATGATCGTGGTCGTCACGATGACGTCGAGGTCCCGATCGCTCAGGTCGTCGGCCAGGCCGGCGTCAGCCTCGTCGATGACCATCGTGCCGATCAGGCCCCGGTACAGGTCGGCGACACCAACGGCGGTGCTCTCGAGTCCGAGCTCTCTCATGAGCCGCGCGGCCGGGCCCTTGAGAGCTTCGCCTCCGATCAGTGGCGAGACCGCGACGACGTCGTCGCGGCGCGCGAGGAGGACGTCGCGCACGCCGGGTATCTGGAGTATCGGCTCGATGGAGATCAGCGGGTTCGACGGCGCGATGATGACGCGGCTGGCCCGGGCGATCGCCTCGAGAACTCCCGGTGCGGGCCGGGCCGTGGCGACACCAACGAAGGAGATCGTGGTCACGTCGATGTCGTGGCGGTGGGCCACGAAGTACTCCTGGAAGCTCAGGGGTCCAGCGGCCGTGTCGAAGACCGTCGCCACGTCGTCGTCCGACGCCGGCAGGACGTTGACCGTGATGCCCCAGCGAGCGCACAGCTCGCGAGTGACGTCGCTCTTGGTCGCGCCCTCACGTATCCGCTGACTTCGATACAGGTGCGTGGCGAGGTCGCGATCGCCGAGTCGGAACCACGCCGCGCCGCCCAGCGCGGTGAGTTCGTCCATGACCCGCCACGTTTCACCGGCCCGACCCCACCCGGTCTCCTCGTTGTTCATCCCGGCCAGGGTGTAGGTAATCGTGTCGATGTCCGGGCAGATCGTGAGGCCGTGCAAGATCACGTCATCACCGACGTTGACGATGGCGGTGAGGTCACGTTCGTCGACCACGAGGCGAAGTGAGCGCAGCAGTCGTGCGGCGCCGACGCCGCCGCTCAGAACGGTGAACACCAACGGAACACTAGGGGTGCGCCGGTAGAATCGGTTGTTGTGATCGACGACCTCGTGGACGAGTGGCCGACCGGCTCGTCCGCGGTGGCGTTCATCGTGCGCGACGGGATCGTCGACGTGCTCGGCGAGGCCGGCGACCTCGACGAGGTGCGACCATGGGCCTCAGTCACCAAGCTGGCGGTCGCCCTGGCCTTCGGTGTTGAGCACGACTGGGGTCTTCACGGATTCGATGAGGCCGTCGGACCCCGCGGGGCGTCGATCGCGAACCTGCTGAGCCACAGTTCCGGGCTAGGTCCCGAGGAAGGCGATCCCGTCTCGCCGGTGGGCGCACGGCGCGTCTACTCCAACGTCGCCTTCGACCTGGCCGTGGACGCGGTCGTCGGCGAGGGCGACGCCTCGTCGTGGTTGGGCCGACGGGTCCTCACGCCACTGGGCATGACCAGCTCGCGGCTCGAGGGCCGCGCCTCCAGCGGGGTGGTCGGATCGACGCGTGACCTCGTGACGCTGGCGGTGTCGTGGTTGCGCCCCGACGGCGTCGCCGTGGCGACGCGTGATCGCATGATCGTGCCCTTCCTACCCGGTCTCGTCGGCGTCGTGCCGGGCTTCGGGCGCTTCTCGCCGTGCCCGTGGGGGCTCGGTCCCGAGCTCGCCGGTGACAAGCACCACTGGATGGGCGACTGGCCGCCGGAGAGTTTCGGACACTTCGGCATGACTGGCTCGCTCGTCCTGCTCAACGCGCGTGAGAGGCTGGGCGTCGTGGCGACCGCGACGGAGCCGTTCGGAGCCTGGGCGGTCGACCTGTGGCCGCGGTGGACGAGCGGCGTTCGCCGCGCCGCCCTAAATCGGTGACGGAGGGCGCGCCGCTGAGGGTCGGGCTCGACCTCGACGGATCGTTGGAGTCGCTCGGCAACTCGATGACGGACCTCGCGGACGCCCTGGTGGCCGGCGGGTTGTGCGATCTCGTGCGGTTCCGGAGCCTGACCTCGCCCTCGAGCGAGGAGCACCGCCTCGCCGCGCGATTCCTGTGGGCGCCGCTGTGGCGCCGCGGCCTGGGTCGTCCCATTGACGCGCTGCTGCCGTCGGTCGACGTGATCCACGTGGCCGGGCTCGCCACCCCACCGACGCGTACCACACCACTCGTGGTCTCGGTGGACGACCTTCGCGCGTTGCGCGGCGAGGCCCACATCGTTCAACGCGTCGCGCAGCTGCGCCGAGCGGCGGCGCGCGGGGCTCTGCTCGTCGCCTCCACTCGCGCCGCGAGTCACGAGGTGCTCGAGGTGCTGGAGGTGCATCGAAGCCAGGTGGTGGTCGTGCCGCCGGCGGTGCCGCGAGTGGCCGCGACGGTCGACGGTGCGGACCTCGTGGTCAACGTCACCGGTCTGGTCGACCGCTTCCTCGTGCTGGCCCCGGACCTCGCGGCCTTCACGGCAGCCCACGGCGCCCGGCTGGTCGCGGTGGCCAGTGCGCAGGCTCGCCAACGAATCCGCGCCAGCGGCATCGCGGTGACCCTGCGCGGTCGCGACGAGGCCCGCGACGCGTTGGGGGACGCGCGGGTGGTGCTGCACATCTCGGACGGCGCGCGCTTTCCCTCCTTTGCCGTGGCCGCATTGGCCGCGGGGGTCCCGACGATCGCGCGCTCCACCCGCATCAACCGCGAACTCCTAGAGGGCGCGGCCATCCTGGTCACCGATGACGAGGGTTGGCTCGCCAGCCTGCGCGATGTCTGGTCCAACGAGTCGCGCCGCTCGATCATGGTCGCGGCGGGCGCGGCGCGCGCGCTCGACTTCTCGCCGGCGACGGCGGCGAGAGCGTACGCGACCCTCTACGGCGAGGTCGTGCGAGGCTGGAGCGCGTGAAGCGCGTCCTGGCCGTCACGGTCGAACAGCTCTACCGGCCCTCGCCCGGGGGCATCGCCACGTACGTCCGGGGCCTCATTGCGGGATTGGCCTCGTTGGACGGCGCCGACCTCGAGGTCGTGGGGCTCGTGCCCCGGGGACCCGTGCCGAGCGCGCTGGCCGACCTGGGCCTGGCTCGTGTCGCGACCGGCCTGCCGGTCGAAGTGCTGTCTCGCGTGTGGTCGATCTGGCCCATCGGAGTGCCGCGCGGGGCCGACATCGTGCACGCGACCACGTTGGCCGGCCCCTTCGCCGGAGGCGGCCCCGGAGCGCGCCACAGCGTCGCGGTACACGACCTGCTCTGGCGCGACGAACCCGCCGCCGCCACGCGCCGGGGGGCGCGCTTCCACGAGTCACGGCTCCGGTCGCTGGTCCGGCGCGACGACGTGCGGGTCGTCACCACCTCGCCGCTGCTCGGCGCGCGCCTGGTCGCCGAGGGAGTCGCGGCGTCGCGCCTGGTGAACGTGCGCCTGGGCGTCGACCACGACCTCGAGCCCGCGCCGCGCGACCAGGTGCGAGAGCTGCTGGCCCGCCACGGCGTCGAAGGGCCGTTCACGCTGTACGCGGGCACGCGCGAACCGCGCAAGAACCTGGTGACCCTGATCGGCGCGCACCGGGCCGCGCGCGTCAGCGAGCCGGGCCTCGGACCCCTGGTGCTCGTCGGCCCGGAGGGATGGGGCGGCGTGGACACCGCGGACGCCACCGTCCTCGGAGTGGTCGAGGGATCCGTCGTGCGCGCCCTGTACCGCGAGGCCGCCGTCGTGGCCTACGTGCCGCGGGCCGAGGGGTGGGGTCTGCCCCCGGTCGAGGCGCTGGCCACGGGTGCGCGGGTCGTGGCCTCGTCGTCCACGCCGAGCGTCGCGTCGAACCCCCAGGTCGTCGTGGTCGACGCGCTCGACGAGGCCTCGGTCGGCGCGGGCCTGCTCGCCGCGATGGCGGAGCCCGATGACGACCTCGCGCGCGCCGCGAGGCGCTCGTCGGTCGCGGACCTCACGTGGCGCGCGTGCGCGCTCGAGCATCTGGCGGGATGGGCGTGAGGGTCGCCCTCGACGTCTCGGCGGTGCCGGCGCGCGTCGCGGGCGCCGGCCGCTACGTCGTCGAGGTGGCGAGTCGTCTGGGGCGGGCCGGGATGACGCCGGCGCTGGTGGCCCGGCGCGACGACGCGGCGAGATGGCGTGACTGGTGCCCGGGGGCGGAGGTCGCCGCGGTGGTCCCCTCGGCGCGCGCGGTGCGACTGGCCTATGAGGCGTGGGCTCTGGGCACGAGCGCCGTGGCCCGAGGGGCCGACGTGTGGCACGGGCCCCACTACACGATGCCGCACCGCGGATCGACGCCGACCGTGGTCACGGTCCACGACCTGACGTTCTTCACCCATCCGGAATGGCACGAGCGACGCAAGGTCGCCTTCTTCACCCGCGCCGTGCGCTACGCGTCGCGACGCGCGCGCGTGCTCGTGTGCGTGAGCGAGACGACGGCGCGCGACCTCGATCGCCTGGTGGACGACCACGCTCCGGTCGTCGTGGCACCCCACGGCGTGGACCTCGACCGATTCTCGCGCGACGCGTCACGTGACCGCGACCATCTGGTAGGCGCCGGCCTGCCCGTCGACACCGAGTACCTGTTCTTCGTCGGCACGTTCGAGCCGCGCAAGGGACTCGACGTCCTGGTGGCGGCCTTCACCGAGCTCGCCGGGTCCCACCCCGGTCTGGAGCTCTGGCTCGCCGGCCAGCCCGGCTGGGGTGCGGGGGCGCTCGAGCGAGCCCTCGCCGATCATCCGGCCCGGGCGCGGATCCGTCGGCTCGGCTTCGTCGACGACGACCTGCTGGCCGCGCTGCTTCGCGGCGCGCGCGCCGTGGTCTACCCGTCGCGCGCCGAGGGCTTCGGCCTGCCGGTGCTCGAGGCCCTGGCGTGCGGCGCACCGGTTGTCACGAGCACCGACACGGTCATGGCGGAGGTGGCGGGGGGGAACGCGACCCTGGCGCGCGCCGGCGACCCCGACGATCTCGCGCGCGCCCTTGACGAGGTCCTGAGGTCGGGTCTCGACGATGCCGCGGCGGCCCGGCGCCGGGCGCGGGCCGAACTGTTCACCTGGGACCGGTCGATCGCCCTGCATCGTCAGGCCTACGAGCGGGCGCTGCGCCCGTGACGCGCGCATTGGTCACGGGCGCCGGCGGCTTCGTCGGCCGACACCTCGTGGCACACCTGCGCGACCGGGGTGACGACGTCACGGCCGTCGACCGCGAGTGCGACGTGACCGACCGTGACGCGATCGCGCGACGCACGGACGAGAGCGAACCTGAGGTCGTCTTCCATCTCGCGGCGCTGAGCCACGTGGGCGCGTCGTGGACCGATCCCGACGAGACCTGGCGAGTCAACGTCGAGGGCACGGCCAACGTGCTCGCCGCCGCCCGCGGGGCCGGTGACGTCCTCGTCGTGGTCGTGAGCTCCGCCGACGTCTACGGGATCGTCGACGAGGCCGACCTGCCCTTGCGCGAGGACCATCCGGTCGCCCCCGTGAGCCCGTACGCGCGCTCGAAGCGAGAGGCGGAGCTGGTGGCCCTCGACGCCGCGCGCACCGAGTCCCAGCGCGTGATCGTCGTGCGGCCCTTCAACCACGTGGGCCCGGGACAGGCGACGACGTTCGTGGTGCCGGCGCTGGCCAGTCGGCTCCTCGCGGCTCGCGCGGCGGGCCACGAGGAGATCGCCGTGGGCGACCTCTCGGCCCGCCGCGACTTCAGCGACGTGCGCGACGTGGTGCGCGCGTATCGTCTCCTCGCCGAGCACGGGGTCACCGGCGAGATCTACCACATCGCCTCGGGGCACGACGTCGCGCTGATCGACGTCGCGGCGACCCTGGTGGACCTGATCGCCCCCGGCACCCGGCTCGTCGCCGACCCCGCGCTGTTTCGCCCCGTCGAGGTCCCGGTGCTGCGCGGCAGCGCCGACAAGCTCCACAACGCCACGGGGTGGGAGCCGTCCATCGCGTGGGCCACGTCGTTGCGCGACGTGGTCGCCGATCTCGTCGCGCGAGGTTCGGAGGGCGACAAAGGGCCCCAGTAGCCTTGTGAGGCTGATGGAATCTCGAGCCCCGGCCGTCGTCGCCGTCGTCGTCACAACCGGTCCCGGGCCGGGACTCGAGGCGACCCTGGCGTCCCTCGCCGACCAGGACTACCCCGAAATGAGCCTCCTGGTCGTGGCCAACGGCGCGACGGACGACGTCAGCGCCCGGGTGGCGGCCGTCGCGCCGCACGCCTTCGTCAAGGTCCTCGATGAGAACCGCGGCTTCGGGGCGGCCTGCAACGAGGCGGCGCTCATGGTCGAGGGCACCGCGTTCTTCCTGTTCTGCCACGACGACGTGCGACTGGACTCGGACGCCGTGCACCTCATGGTCGAGGCCGCCTTCCGCGCCAACGCGGGAATCGTGGCGCCCAAGGTCGTCGCCTACAACGATCCCCTCGTTCTGGTGCACGTGGGTCAGACCTGCGACCGCTTCGGGGTGGTCCAGGAGAGGATTCAGCCGGGCGAGGTCGATCACGGCCAGCAGGACCTGGAACGCGACGTCTTCGTCGCTCCCGGCGGGGTCACGCTCGTGCGCGCCGACCTCTTCGCCACCCTGCGCGGATTCGACCCGATGATCACGGCCCTGGGCGAGGACCTCGACCTGTGCTGGCGAGCCCAGGTGGCCGGCGCGCGGGTCATCGTCGCCCCCACCGCTAAGGTCGCCCACCGCCAGACCATCGCCACCGGCGAGCGGGCGGTCACCGCGGCGGGGACGCGACGCAACAGCCGCCAGGACCTCCTGCGCCGCCACCGGCTCCTCGTCGTGGCGACCGGGTGGGGGCGCCGCTACTCGATCGCGACCCTCCTGGCCCTGGCGGTGATGGACGCCATGGAGTTCCTCGTGGCCCTGGTGGGTCGCGACACCGACCGGGCCGGGGCCATCGTCGGGTCGTGGCGCTGGGTGTTCACGCACCGGCGACGCATCCGCGAGCGACGCCGCCAGCGCCGCGAGTTGCGCGTACTGTCCGACGCGGAGCTCCACCGGCTCCAGGTGGGTGGCGCGCACCGCCTGAAGCGCTTCAGCGTCCTGCTCGTGCGCGAGGGCCTCGACCGGGCGCGCGGGATCTTGCCCGAGGCCGAACCCGAGCCCGCCGTTGACGTCGGTGTCGACGCCGGTGTGGGCTTCGGCGCGGTCTTCGCCGAGAACGAGGAGTTCGACGAGATCCCCGACGACCTGGTGAGCCGGCGTCGTTCCTCCCGGTTCCTCACGAGCTTTCGCTCCCAGGCCACCGCGATCATCGTCCTCGCCGTCCTCTGGGCGATCGGCGGGCGCAACCTGGTCGCGATGCACCTGCCGCTGATCGGCCGGCTCGCGCCCCTCGACTCGTGGTGGACGACCTGGCGCCACTTCTTCGCGTCCTGGTCGAGCAACGGCGTGGGCACGGGCGCGCCGGGCATGCCCGGTTACGGCGTGCTGGCCTTCGCCGGGACCTTCGTGTTCGGGCGCATGGGGATACTGGCGCGCCTGGCCCTGCTGGGCGCGGCGCCTCTCGGCGCGATCGGGGTCGCCCGCCTGCTCAAGGGCCGGGTCTCGAACCGCGCGCGCGTCGTGGCGAGCGCGGCCTACCTGGCCCTGCCCGTGGGGATGAACATGGTCGCCCAGGGGCGTCTCGACGTCTTGACCGTGGTGGCGGGACTGCCCTTCGTCGTTCGGCGACTCTTCGAGCTGCTCGAGGTGTCGGGGTTTCCCTCCACGCCCCGGCGCGAACCGGTGCCGTTCGGTCGCCGGGGCTGGCGGGCCACGGCCCGCGGCCAGCGAACGGTGGCGCTCCTTCTCATCGCGCTGGTGAGCGCCATGGCGCCCGCCACCCTGGTGGCGGTCGTACTGGTCGTGACGGGTGTCACGATCGCGCGGGTCATCGAGCGCGACCGCTCCGAGGCGCGCGCGCGACCGCTGCGCCTGGTGGGCGTCATCTTCGGCGGGGTCGCGATCCTCCTCGCGCCACTCACGATCGACGTCATCCTCGCCGGGCGCAGCGCGCTGGGCGTCTTCGGCGCGGCGCGCGGACCGTGGTCGACACCGGACTTCTCGGCGCTCGTGCGCGGGGTCGATGGACTGTTCGGTGCGACCTGGCTCGGCTTCGTGCTGCCGGCGGCCGCGGTGTGCTCGTTGGCGATCTGTCGCGGGGAGCGACGTCGCGTGGCCACCAAGGTGGCCACGGTGGCCGTCCTCACCCTGGTGGTGGCCGCCCTCGTCGCGCGGGGCTGGACGGGACCCTTCACGCCCGATCTCGACGTTCTCCTGACGCTGTACGTGACGATGCTCGCCGTGCTCATCGGATTGGGGGTGAGCGCCGTGGAGGTCGACCTGCGCCGGGTGGGCTTCGGGTGGCGTCAGGTCCTGGCCGGCGTCGTCGTGGTGGCCCTG
>DAIOGY010000026.1:0-11756 GCA_036745005.1 Acidimicrobiales bacterium
GAACGCCGCCTCGGGGGCCGTGGCGATGTCGATCGAGTCGGTATGTTTCACGGTCGAACCCTACGCGCCGCGCGAGCCCCGATCAGGCGTTCATTGACTTGGCCACCGTGGTCACGATGCGCTCCACCGACGGGATGGCCAGGTCCTCGAGCGCGTCGGCCGCCGGCAGCGGGATGTGGGGCGTGGTAATCCGCACGATCGGCCCGTCGAGGTCGTAGAAGACCTCGTCGGCCACGATCGAGGCCACCTCGGCCCCCCAGCCGCAGAGCCGCGGGTTCTCCTCGACCGTGAAGAGCCGGCCGGTGGCCGTGACTTCGCGCAGGATCGTCGCGGTGTCGAGCGGCACGAGGGACCGCACGTCGATCACCGTGCAGTCGACGCCCGACTCGGCGAGCTCGGCGGCGGCGGCCAGCGCCCGCGGGACCATGAGACCCAGGGCCACCAGCGTGGCGTCGGACCCGCTGCGCAGCACGCGCGCGGTGCCGAGGGTGTCGACGACCTCGCCCTCGGGCACGTCGCCCTTGGTCGGGTAGAGGGCCTTGGCCTCGAGGAACACCACGGGATCGTCATCGCGCACCGCCGCGGCCAGCAAGCCGACCACGTCGGCCGGCGTCGAGGGAACGACGACCTTCAGTCCCGGGATCATCATCGCCCAGTTCTCCACGCTCTGGGAGTGCTGGGCTCCGAAGCGCAGCCCGCCGCCGTTGCCGGAACGAACGACCAGGGGGAAGGTCAGCTGCCCGTCGGTCATGTAGCGCGACTTCGCGATCTCGTTGGCCAGGATGTCCCAGCAGACCGCGAAGAAGTCCGAGAACATGATCTCGGCGATGGGGCGAAGTCCGGTCATGGCCGCGCCCATCGCGGCGCCCAGGATCGCCTGCTCGCTGATGGGCGTGTCGCGCACGCGGCGAGGTCCGAACTCCTCGAGCAGACCCACGGTCCCCTTGAAGACGCCGCCGGCGGCGGCGACGTCCTCGCCCAGGAGGACCACGGAGTCGTCGCGCCGCATCTCTTGGGCGATGCCGCGGGCGATCGCCTCGCGGAAGGTCAGTTGCGCCATGACGATCCCCCGTCCGCCCACACGTTGCTCATGAGTCGATCCTCCCCGGGCGCGGCGCCGGCCTTGGCCTCGGTCGTGGCGCGCTCCACTTCGCCGGCGACCTCCCCCTCGATCTGAGCGAGCTGCGCCTCCGCGACCCCGGCGTCCAGCAGGCGGGCGCGATAGCGCACGATCGGGTCCTTGGCCAACCAGGCGGCGACCTCCTCGTCGGGCCGGTACTTACCGGGATCGGCGCGCGAGTGACCCCCGTGCCGGTAGGTCTCGGCCTCGATCAGGCTCGGGCCTTCGCCCGCGCGAGCGCGCGCCAGCGCCACCACGGCGACCTCGTAGACCGCGTCGGCGTCGTTGCCGTCGACCACGATGGGCGCCAGTCCGTAGGCGCTCGCCCGGTCGGCCGCGGGGCGCGCCACCGCGGTCACGTCGCTGGTGCGCGTGTACTCCATCCACTGGTTGTTCTCGCACACGAAGACGACCGGCAGCGACCAGATGGCGGCGAAGTTCAGCGCCTCGTGGAAGGCGCCGATGTTGACCGTGCCGTCGCCGAAGAAGCAGACCGCCACCTGCTGCGTGCCCCGGTACTGGGCGCTCCACGCCGCCCCGCACGCGATGGGCAGGTGGGCGCCGATGATGGCGTAGGAGCCCATCACCCCGTGCTCGACGCTGGTCAGGTGCATGGACCCGCCCTTGCCCCCCATCAACCCGTTGTCGCGGCCCAGCAGCTCAGCCAGCACCGGGGTCATCGGCACTCCGCGCGCCAGCGTATGGGCGTGGCCCCGGTAGGTGGCGAAGGTCCAGTCGTCGCTGCGCATCGCCGCCGCGAAACCCGCGGCGATGGCCTCCTGGCCCAGCGAGAGGTGGCTGGTCCCCTTGACCAGGTTCTCTAAGAACAGGTCGTAGGCGCGCTGCTCGAACTGGCGCAGCGCCACCTGCGTGCGGTAGAGGGCGAGCCGCGTGGCCACCTCAGTGCGAGCATTCGTCGTCGTGGTCATCTTCCTCCTAGTACGCGTTGGCGATCATGAGTTCCTGGGCCGGGAACTTGGTCAAAATCGCAGTTCCCTCCTCGGTCACGACGACCTCCTCCTCAATGCGCGCGGCCGACGTGCCGTCAGTGGCCGGGCAGTAGGTCTCCAGCGCGAAGACCATTCCCACTTCCAGCTCGAGGGGGTACTCCAGGCTGTTCAGCCGGCTGATGACCGGTCGCTCGTGGAGCCCCAGTCCCAGCCCGTGGCCGAACTGAAGTCCGAAGGCGGCCATCTCATCGGCGAAGCCGAAGTCGGTCGCCGCCGGCCACACGCGGGCGATCTCGTCGGTCCCGACCCCCGGGCCGACGAGGTCGATCGCCTGGTCCATCCACTCGCGAGCCTGCGCGTAGGCGTCGTGCTGGGAGGGCGTCGCGCTGCCGACCGACAGCGTGCGGTAGTAGCAGGTCCGGTACCCGTTGAACGAGTGGATGATGTCGAAGAAGGCCTGGTCGCCGGGTCGGATGATCCGGTCGGTGAAGTTGTGCGGGTGCGGATTGCATCGCTCGCCCGACACCGCGTTGATGGCCTCGACCTGCTCTGAACCCATCTCGTAGAGCCGCTGGTTGGCCAGGGCCACGATGTCGTTCTCGCGCACTCCCGGCTTGAGCGCCTCGAAGATGTCGTGGTAGACGCCATCGACCATCGCCGCGGCCTGGTTCAGCAGCATCAACTCGTCCGGGCTCTTGAGCTGGCGCGCGTCGAGCATCGTCTGCTGGGCGTCACGCACGTCGAGTCCGGCCTGGCGCATCTCGACGAGCAGCGGCAGCTCGGCGATGTCCACGCCCACCGGTTGGTCGGCGACGCCGGCGTCGGTGAGGAGCCCGGCGATCTCGGCGACGGCGGACGTGAACAACCCCGCGCTCGGCGCGATCGCCCCGCGCAGTCCGAGCATCCCCGCCCGGCAGTTATCGGGCTCGAGCCACGGCGCGAAGAGCTTGTGATGGCGCGCGGCGGATCCGAAGTCCCAGAGGACGGGCTCGCCGCCGCGCGTCAGCAGGCAGTAGCGGGACATCTTGTCGCCCAGCGCACCGCCGATCCACGTGCCCGTGACGTACCGGATGTTGTAGAAGTCGAAGAGCAACAAGGCGCCGAAGTCGCTCGCCTCGAGGGCCGCGCGCGCCCGGGCCAAACGGTAGGTCCGAAGGCGCTCGAAGTCCACGCGCGTCTCGAAATCGACCCCGGCGTGCCCGGGGGTGTACATCGTCGGTCCGAATCCCTCGCGCGTCATTTCGTCCCCAATCCGTCGTCCACGACCTTGTTCTCCGGCTCCAGCGAGAGTCCGGCCCCCCGGGCCGCCTCGAGGAAGATCACCGCGAAGTCCTCCTCGCGATGACCCGCCCCGATCGCGTCCATCACGATCTGGGTCGTCAGGGCCGACAGCGGCATGGGCACGTCGAGGTCGTGGGCCGCCGCCATGCCGAGGTCGAAGTCCTTGCGCAAGAGCAGGGGCGTGAACGTCGGCGTGAAGTCCAGATTCACGTAGGCCGGCGTCTTGTAGCGCGTGAACATCGAGCCCATCACCGAATCGTTCAGGAACGCCAGCCAGGCGCTGCGCTCGATGCCGCCGCGCTGGGCCAGCACCGTGATCTCCGACATCGCCTGGGCCACGATGCCGAGCATCATGTTGTGGCAGATCTTGACCAGGCGTGCCCCTTCGCCTTCGCCGACGTAGGTCGCGCCGTGGCCCAGCTCGTTCAGGTACCCCTGCACCGCGTCAAAGGCCGTGCGCGGACCCGACACGGCCAGCGTGAGGCGCCCCGCCGCCACGACCTTGGGGTTGCCGCTGACCGGGGCGGCCAGGAAGTCGATGCCGCGCTGCGCACACGCCTCGCGCACCATCGCCGACGTCTCGCTCGAGACAGTCGAGCAGTCCACCACGATCGCCGGGGCGCCCGCCGGGTCGCCGAGCAACCCCCGTGGTCCGGTCATGACGTCCTCGAGATCGGCGCTCGCGCTGACCATCACGAAGACGACGTCGCACGTCGCCAGGTCGCGGGGGTGGTCGACCACGTGGGCGCCCGCGCTCGCCAGGGCGTCGGTCTTGGACCTCGTGCGGTTGGTGACGGTGACGTCGTGGCCGGCGTCCACCAGGCGCCGGGCCATGGCCGCGCCCATCCGGCCGCACCCGATCCAGCCGATTCGGCGCCTGTCGTCACTCATGGGATGGCCTTTCTGTCATCGTCGCCGTCCGGGCCGGCCGGGGCGTGGACGGACCCGCCGAGGTACAGCGCGCCGATCTCGGGGTTGTTGAGGACCTCGGTCCCGGTGCCGCGAAGTCGCACCCGCCCGTTCTCCATCACGACACCGTCGTGGCTCATCTTGAGCGCCTGGCGGGCGTTTTGTTCTACGAGAAGGACCGTACGACCCACGCTATTCATCGATTTGATCGTCGCGAACATGGAGCGCAACGTCTTGGGGTCGAGTCCCATCGAGGGTTCGTCGAGCACGACGAGTTCCGGCACGAGCATCAGGCAGCGCGCGAACTCGACCAGGCGCTGCTGGCCGCCCGACAGGCTGCCCGCCTTGTCGCGGGCCCGCTCGGCCACGACCGGGAAGAGCTCGCGGATCTCCTGCTTGCGCTGGGCGATCACCTTCTTGTCCTTGACCAGGAAAGCGCCCAGCTCGATGTTCTCGTCCACCGTCATCTCGCGAAAGAGGCTGTGGTTCTGGGGCACCTGGACGATGCCCATGCGCAGGATCTCCTTCGGGCTGAGCCCCACCAGGGGCGTCCCCTTGAACCAGATCTGTCCGAGGCGCGGGCGCACCAGTCCGCTCAGGGCCCGCAGCAGCGTCGACTTGCCCGATCCGTTCGGCCCGACGATGCAGGTGACGCCGCCCTGGCTGACGTCGAAGTCGACGCCGCGCAGCACGTCGCCGCCGCCGTAGCCCGCGACGACGCCCTCAAAGCGCAGGTAGGCCGTCTCAGCCATGGGCGGACTCGAGCGGCTCGTCGGCGTCGTCGCCACCGCCGAGGTAGGCGTCGAGCACCCGCGGGTCGTGGCGTACCTCGTGCGGAGTGCCCGTGACCAGGTCAGTCCCCTGGTGCATGACCGTCACGGAGTCGCACAGTCCCATCACGAACTCCATGTTGTGCTCGACGATGAGGAAGGTCTTGCCGGACCGGTTGAGCTCGCGGATCTTGTCGGTGATCTCGTTGATCAAGGTCAGGTTGACGCCGCCCGCGGGCTCGTCGAGCAAGATGACGTCCGGGTCAGCCACCAGGACGTAGGCGAGTTCGAGCAGCTTGCGCTGCCCGAACGACAGGGCGCCCGCCTGGAGGTGGGCCAGTTTGGCGATGCCCACGAACTCGAGCCACTCCATCGCCGCGGCCACCTCGCTCTTGGACGACATCGAGCGGGTGAGACCTCGCAGCCAGCTCTCGTCGCGCTGGGTAGCGACCAGCATGTTCTCGAGCACCGTGATGCGCGCGAAGATCCGCGTCAACTGGAATGTGCGGCCGATGCCCATCTCGAAGACGGCGTCGGGACGCGCCCGCGTGATGTCGCGCCCGCTGAAGGCGACCGATCCGGCGTCGGGCCTCACGTAGCCCGTCATCACGTTGAACAGCGTGGTCTTGCCCGAGCCGTTGGGGCCGATCAGTCCCGTGATCGAGCCGGCCTCGACGCTGAGCGAGCAGTCATCGAGCGCGTGGACCCCGCCGAACGCGCGGCTCACCCCGGTGGCCTGGAGGAGCGTCGCCATCACGGTCCCCCAGCCAAGGCGACCTCGTTGGAGTCGACCTGCGCGCGCTCGCGCTCGGCCCGGTTGGAGAGGCGGTCGCGCAGCGCGACCACGACGCCCTGGGGCATGAAGAGGATGACGAGGAGGAACAGCGAGCCGAACAGGATCAGGTACAGCGATCCGTTAGAGAACGTGACATTCAGGTACTGCTGGAGCGACTCGAGGACCAGCGCGCCGAGCAGCGGGCCCACCAGGGTGCCCAGCCCGCCGAGGAACGCCATCAACGCGATGGAGATGTCGAACAGCGGGTCGAACACGAACTGGGGATAGATCTGTCCGATGAACATCGCGTAGAGCGCGCCGCACATCCCGACGGTGAAGGCCGACAGGGAGAACCCGGTGAGCTTGACCGCCCACACCTTGACCCCCAGGCCGAGCGCGCGGTCCTCGTCGTCGCGGATTGCCAGAAGTTGCAGCCCGAAGCGTGATCGGCGTACGAGGGCCGACAGGCCGGTCACGAAGATCACGATGCCCAGCGCGACGTAGAAGAAGGGCACGTTGTAGTACGACGCCCCCCAGGGGATGTAGGGCAGGAAGAGGCCCCCGGTCCCCCCGGTGAAGCCGGCGTTGATGGCGCTCAGCTGGGCGACGAAGAAGACCGCGATCGTGATCACCACGAAGGTGTGGCGCCGCACCCGCAGCACCACCCAGCCCACCGGGACCGCGGCGATCATGGCCAGCAGTCCGCCCAGCGGGACCAGCCAGAAGAGGCCCGCCCCGGGCGCCATGTGCCAGTGGATCGAGCACAGGGTCATCGTGTAGGCGCCGATCCCGTACCAGACGCCCGAGCCCAGGGCGATGTACCCCGAGTAGCCCGAGAACATGTTCCACGACGTCGTGCAGGCCATGAAGATCAGCGTGATGACGCCGATGAGGTCCACGTGGGATTGCTCACGACCAGGGGAAAGGCGCCGAAGACGGCCAGCGCCGCCAGCCACCACAGGTTGGCCTTCTTCATCAAGCGACTCGGGCCGACGGCTTGCCGAAGAGCCCCTGGGGACGCACGGACAACACGACCACGAGGACCAGGAAGAAGACGAGGGTCGACCAGATCGGCGACCACGCGACGGAGACGACGTCCTCGATCACGACCATGCCGATGGCCGCGACCAGCGCTCCGCCCAGGCTGCCCATGCCGCCCAGCACGATGATGATTAGGAGTCGCGAGATGAGGTCGTAGCTGGTGCTGGCGTTGAAGGCGTTGGTCGCCCCGTAGACCATCCCGCCGGCGGCGGTGACCGCCACGCCCAAGCCGAAGCAGATCGTCGACACCCGGCGCACGTCGATGCCCACCAGCGCCGCGGAGGTCTGATCGGCCAACGACGCTCGCACGCTCGCGCCGAAGCGAGTTCGATACAGCATGAAGTACAGGCCACCCAACAGGACCGCCGCCATCAGGAAGCCGAAGACGTAGATGTAGGCGAAGTAGATCCCGAAGAGACGGAACGTGTCCGTGACGTACCAGGCGTGGAGTTCCACGTCGTTGGTCGAGAAGATCATGTTGAGTGATCCCTCGATCAGCAGCGCGACCGCGTAGGTCACGAGGATCGACATCGCGGTCTTCTCCGGTCCCTTGAGACGCCCGATGAACGCACGTTCGATCACGATCCCCACCACGAACAGGGTGGGGATCGTGATCGCCAGACCGACGAACAGGTCGATCCCGAAGTGCACAGAAAGGGCGTAACTCAGGTAGGCCCCGAGGATCACCAGGATCCCTTGGGCCACGTTGATGATGTTCATCACTCCGAAGATCAGCGTCAACCCCGTCGCCATGAGGGCATAGACCGAGCCGGTCAGTATGCCGTCGATGACTGCGTGGATGAGCGCTGAGCTACTCAAGGACTACTTGCCCCACACCGGCTTCGGGTACTCGATCTTCACCGAGTTCTTGTCGCCGACGGGGTTCACCTGGACGAAGGAGGTTCCCTTGGTCCCCTGCCACTGGAAGGTGTAGGCGGTCATGAACGGGTTCTCACCCAGCGAGTCGAACTTCGCCTGGCCGAGCACCGTCGAGATGGTCACGCCCGAGTGGAGGTAGCTGATGATCTTGGCGTTGTTGAAGCCGCCCGTCGCCTTGACCGCCGCGGCGATCACCTGGCCGACTCCGTAGGCCTCCGCGACGTCCGCGTTCACGCCGGCGGCCGTGCCACCGTAGACCTTGATGTACTCGGCCACCATCTTCTGGCTCGCGGCGTTCGCCGCCAGTCCGTACCACGAGTTAGGCACCATGACGCCATCGGTGTTGGCGGCGCCCACGGCCTTGACGAACGAGGCGCCCTGGTCGGGTCCGGCGGTCGCGATGAAGACCTTGGGGTTGTAGTGCGCCTGCTCGAAGGCCTGCATGAACGCCGACACGGTGGGCACGTCGACCGAACCGAGCACGACGATCTGGGCCTTGGCCGCCGCCACGGCGTCCGCGATCGGCGTGTAGTCGGTCACCTCAGCGGGAAAGACGTGGTTGTAGACCGTCTTGATGCCGGCCTTGACCAGGATCTTCTGGGCCACCGGAATCTGAGGCTCCGTGAACGGGTCGTTGGACGTCACGTAGGCCGCCGTCGTGGGACGCGACGATGCGGGCAGCGACGACACCCAGGTCGCCATGGGCGCGAGCGAGTTGGCGACGGGCAGCGCCACGTCGAAGACGTTGGGAAGCTTGGCCGAGAAGACCGATGGCGCGCCTCCGGCCCCTTCGACCATCGCGTAGCCGTAGCGCTCCACGGTGCGGGCCGCCGGCAGGGTCAGCAACGACGAGAACGGACCGAAGGTCAGATTCACGTGGTCCGTCGAGATCAGCGCCTGGTAGTTGGTCACGACCTGGGTCGGACTCGAGGTGTCATTCTTGATATCGAGCACCACCTTGTGGTGCAGCAGCCCTCCGGCCTTGTTGACGTCGGACGCCCAGAGCTTGTAGCCCTGCTGAAACGCCACCCCGTCGACAGAGAAGTCACCGGTCAGCGACAGGGAGATGCCGATCTTGACGGGTTGACCCTTGGGGATCGAACCGGTCGAGGCGCCGCTCGAGGTCACCACCAACACCGACGTCGCCGCGACCGACGTCACGGCCAGAATACGAAAAAGTCTCCCTTTTCTGTTCATTATTTCCCCCTGCGTGTAGAGCAACCCGGATCCCCCCAACCACGCGGACCATGAGCCGATCACTCGGTGAGTGATGCGGCAACCCTAACGACAGCCCTAAAGGACGTCAAGCGCAGCCCGCGAGAATGATGGTCTTTGATCGTTGAACTTTTTTCACCAATCCCACAGTGTTCACGTCGTTGAATTCTCCGTTACCATCAGCAACGATTCGATTTTCTTCGGGGGAAGATGGCCGACAGCCTTTTGGACACGGCGATCGCCAATTGGGGGCCGCGCTTCACGGCCAATGGTGTCGACGCCAGCGACTTCCAGCGCCTCACGAGCACGATCGAGCGCTGGGATGACTGGTGCGCCGCGTGGTGCGAAGGGGCCGAAGAGCATCTCGCACTGGGCCGCGAGGCCCTCGAGCGAGGTCACCAACGAAGCGCCGGCGAGGCCTTCGCCCGGGCGGCCACGTACTTCCATTTCGGGAAGTTCCTCTTCGTCCACGACCAGGATCAGGCGCGGGCCGCCCACGCCCGAGCCGTCGACGCCCTGAACCGGGCGCTGCCGCTACTCGACCCGCCGGGTCGACGCGTCGACGTCCCCTTCGAGGGAACGACCCTGGTGGGAGTGCTGCGCGCACCCCCCGGGCGGGGACCGCACCCGACGGTGCTGCTCGTCCCCGGCCTCGATTCAACGAAGGAGGAGCTGCGCGAGGTCGAGCGCGCCTTTCTCGATCGATCCCTGGCGACCTTCGCCCTCGACGGCCCGGGTCAGGGCGAGGCGGAGTGGACCATGCCCCTACGTCCGGAGTGGGATCAGGTGGGAGGGGCCGTCTTCGCTCACCTAGCGACGCTGCCCGAGGTCGACGGCGACCGTCTCGGCGTGTGGGGGGTGAGTCTCGGTGGCCTCTACGTCGCCCGCCTGGCGGCGTCGGCCCTACCCGTGCGCGCCACGGTGTCGCTCTCGGGTCCCTACGACCTGGGCGCGGTCTGGGAGAGACTCAATCCCCTGACTCGCCACGCCTTCGAGGTCCGCTCGTACTCCGCGTCGCCGGCGCAGGCCGAGCGGCGTGCGCACGACCTCACCCTCGCCGGGTTCGCCGAGCGCATCACGACGCCGCTGTTGGTCATCTTGGGACGGCGAGACCGGATGTTCCCGTGGGAGGACGGTTCGCGCCTCGCGCAGGAGGCGCGCGGCGAGACCGAACTGCTGCTGCTCGACGACGGCAACCACGGCTGCGCCAATGTGATCTACCGGCACCGTCCGTACGGGGCGGATTGGATGGCCGATCGTCTCCACGCGAGCCCGTCGTGACTCGCCCGTCGAGGTGGTCGCCTCATCCCTGACGTGACCATGCCTCAACTCGGTGAGACCGTCGCCGACGGCACCGTCACCAAGTGGTTCAAGAAGGTGGGCGACGTCGTCACGCGCGGTGAACCGCTCTTCGAAGTGTCCACCGACAAGGTCGACACCGAGATTCCCGCTCCGGCCGATGGCGTCCTCTCCGCGATCCTGGTGGCGGAGGGCGACACGGTCGACGTCGGGACGGTGCTCGCGGTCATCGGAGGCGACGCGCAGACCAACGTCGCGCCTCCGTCCACCCACGTTGGTCCCGCGGCCTCCCCCCTCTCGGACACGTCCTCGAGCTCTGCGGGACCCCGCGACGCACTGCTCTCACCCGTCGTTCGCCGCCTGCTCGCCGAGCACCACCTCTCCGCCGACGAGGTGACCGGCACGGGACCCCATGGTCGACTCACCCGTGACGACGTCCGAGCCCACGTCGAGCGACGCTCGACCACGTCCGCGAGCGCGCCAGCGCAGTTGTCGCCCGTCGTGCGGCGGTTGCTCACGGACCACCGCATCGACCCGGCGACCATCCAGGGCACTGGCGCCGACGGGCGAGTCACCCGCCGCGACGTGGAGGACGCCATCGCGAGAGGCGGGGACGAGGTCGTGGCCTTCACGAGGATCCGCCGTCTGACCGCGGAGCACATGGTGCGCTCCAAGGCCACCTCGGCCCACACCCTGATGGTGCGCGAGGTCGACTACGAGAACGTCGAGTCGGCCCGCCGGCTTCGTGGCGCCGCGTTCATGGACGCCGAGGGGTTCACCCTGACGTACCTGGCGTTCAACGCCGCGGCCCTGCTCAGCGCGCTGCGCGACTTTCCCCACCTGAACGCCTCGGTCGGCGACGACGCGCTCATCATCCACCGCGACCTCAACCTCGCGATCGCCGTCGACCTCGACGAGGAGGGCCTGGTCGCTCCCGTCCTGCACCGCGCCGACCGGCTCGACCTGCCTTCGCTCGCGCGTTCCCTGCGCGACCTGTCCACGCGGGCGCGAGCCAAGCAGCTGACGGTGGACGACTTCGCCGGGGGGACCTTCACGGTGTCGAACCCGGGACCATTTGGCACCCTGATGACGGGCGCGATCATCAATCAACCGCAGGTCGCGATCCTCTCGACCGACGCCGTCACCCGGCGCCCCGTCGTAGTGGTCGACGATTCCGGTGCCGAGACGATCGCCATCCACTCGGTGGGACTCATCGCCCTCACCTTCGACCACCGCGCCGTCGACGGCGCGTACGCGGCTCGCTTTCTCGCTCGGGTGGCTGAGATCCTGGCAACTCGGGATTGGGCGAGCGAGCTCTAACCCGCAGAATCCTCGTAGAAGGCCGGGGGTAGTCTTCGGCCATGACGCGGGATCGGATCCTCGACGCGGCGGCCCTGGAGATCGAGCGAAACGGGCTCACCCAGTTCAGGGTCAAGCGGGTCGCCGGCGAGGCGGGCATCTCAGTGGCCCTCCTCTACAGCTACTTCGAGGACCGCGAGGACCTGATCGCCGCGACC
>DAIOGY010000027.1:0-11423 GCA_036745005.1 Acidimicrobiales bacterium
AGCTAGTGGTCGAGGGCACCACTGTGCTCCTGACCACCCAGTACATGGAGGAGGCCGAGCACCTGGCCGACGACATCGTGGTTCTCGACGTGGGCCACGTGGTGGCCCAGGGCACCGCCGATCAACTGAAGGACCAGTTGGGCGGCGACGTGCTCGAGGTGCGCGTTCTTCACCCGGAGGACCTGGCCCGAGCGGCCGAGCTGGTCAGCCCCTACGGCGATGCGCCCGTACGCGTCGACGTCGAGCTCCAGCAACTGCGCCTACCGGTCAAGGGGGGGGCCGAGGTGCTGCTGGCCGCGGGTCGGATGCTGGAGGACAACGGCGTCGGCCTGGCCGACTTCGGCATTCGTCGTCCCTCCCTCGACGACGTCTTCCTCGCCCTGACGGGTCACGACACCGAGCCTCGGGCCGGTGACGACGTCACGGCGCGAAGACCTGGTCGCCGTGACTGACGTCGCCGCGCAGCGCCTCAACACCAGGGCGATCGAGCTGACGCCGTGGCTGGCGCTGCGCGACGTCAAGGGCGTGACCAAGCGCAACCTTCTGCGAATCGTGCGCACCCCGCAGCTCATGGTGATCTCGATCATGCAGCCCACGATCATCCTGCTGCTCCTGCGCTACGTGCTCGGCGGCGCCATCAGGGTCCCGGGTTTGAACTACGTGGACTTCGTCGTCCCGGGCGTCTTCGTCCAGGCGGTGCTGATCGGCGGCATGACGACCGCCGTGGCGCTCGCCCAGGACCTTCAGTTGGGCATGATCGACCGCTTCCGCAGCCTTCCCATGGCGCGCTCCGCCTTCCTGACCGCTCGCAGCCTGGCCGACCTGTGCCGCAACGTGCTCGCGCTCGTCTTCGTCATCGCCCTGGCCCTGGTGGTCGGGTTCCGATTCCACAGCTCTTTCGGGGCCTGCGTGGGCGGTGTCGCGCTGATCATCCTGTTCGGCTACACGTTCACGTGGATCTACGCCGCGGTCGGCCTGGCGGTCAAGGACCCCCAGACGGCGCAGGTGGCCGCCCTGTTGCCCATGTTCATCCTCTTCTTCGCGAGTTCGGCGATCGTGCCCGTCGCGACCATGCCCGGATGGCTCCAGCCGTTCGCCAGGAACCAGCCCGCGACCGAGGTCATCGACTCCGTGCGCGCGCTCTTCGAGGGGGGGCCGGTCGTCCACGAGCTGTGGCAGGCCCTGGCGTGGTCCCTCGGCATCCTCGTCGTCTTCTTCGCGGTCTCACTGCGCCTCTATCGCCGAGCGGCCTCGTAGGCACGCCGCTCGCGGCCTCGCACGTCGCCGGTCGCGCGTCGTGGCTCCTAGGCTGCGCGCGATGCGCCTCGACCTGGACGACGCTCGTCGGCGTTACGGCTGGGCGCTGACTGCTGAGGATCAAGACCGACTGCCCTTCTACGCGGGCCTCGTCCACGCCTTCGAAGACGACGCCACCGCCCTCGAGCTGCTGGCCCAGGTCCGCGCCGAGCAGCGCAACCCCATGCTCGTCCTCGCCGCGCTCCACCTGCTCGCGCTCGAGGGGCACCCGGTCCTCGGCCCGCTCTACGCCGATGTGCGCCGCGGCACCCCGCGTCCGGTCGACGAGATGGTGGCGTCGGTGCTCGCAGTCCTGCACGCCGAGCCCGAACTCGTGCGCGCGCAGTTGCATCGCTCGACCCAGACCAATGAGCCGGGCCGCTCGGCCGTGCTGCAGCCCGCCCTGCGCTACGTCGCCGCCGGCGCGACTCGGGTGAACCTGGTCGACGTCGGCACCTCGGCCGGCGTCAACCTCTATCTCGACTACTACGGCGTGGCCCCCGAGGACTCCGAGGACCCGCTGACGCTGGTCTGCCGGGACGTCGGGCCGGTCGAGCGCACGGGTGCGCTGCCGCACATCGCGAGCCGCACCGGCGTCGACCTGCACCCGTTGGACCTCGCCAACCCGCAGGACCAGCGCTGGCTGGAGGCGTGCGTGTGGCCCGAAGAGCGGCGACGATTCGAGCGCATGGAGGCGATTGTGTCGGCGAGGGCGTCGTGGCCGCCGGTCAGCATCATCGCGGGCGACGCGCTCGACCGTCTCGACGCCGCGCTGGCACGAGGTGAGGACGGCGCCCTCACGGTCGTCACGAGCACCTGGTTCGCGGCCTACCTCCCTCGCGACGCCCAGCTCGCGTACCACGCCCGACTCACCGACGCCTGCGCGAGCGGTTCGGTGGCGTGGATCTCGATCGAGCT
Source organism: Acidimicrobiales bacterium (assembly GCA_036745005.1). Lineage (GTDB taxonomy): Bacteria > Actinomycetota > Acidimicrobiia > Acidimicrobiales > RAAP-2 > RAAP-2. The sequence goes on from DAIOGY010000027.1 coordinate 2,215, forward strand.
GCCGGTGGCCGTGGCGTGGCCCTCGCCGCCGGGGACCACGGCCCCGCCGCGGGTCGGGGCGACCCAGGTCATGGTGACGCGTCCCGGCGGCGAGCCCGAGCACTACGGCTGGTGCCACCACCACGGGCGCTGGCTCGTTCGCGACGCCCCGGCCCGCGGCGAGACCACGACGCGCGACGCGGCGGACTAGGTAGTGTCTCTCCCAGTGACCAAGGACGCGTGGGACGACGACGCTTGCTCGCTCGTCGACGCCTTCCGCGCCGGCTCGCTCAGCCCTCGCGAGGCACTGGACGCCTCGCTCGACGCGATCGAGCGGTCCGACCTCAACGCCTTCAGCCTCGTCGACGCCGAGGCGGCGCGCACCAGCGCCGACGCGGCCGACGTCGCGCTGCCCTTCGGCGGCGTGCCGGTCGCGATCAAAGAGCTGGACTCGGTCGCCGGGTGGCCGGCGACCTTCGCGTCGCTGGTCTACAAGGACCGCACGTCGACGTTCGACTCGACGCAGGTCGCGCGGCTGCGCGACGCCGGAGCGGTCCTGGTGGGCCAGACCACGGCGTCGGAGTTCGGGTTCATCAACTGCACCCACACGAAGATCCACGGCACGACGCACAACCCGTGGCAGCGCGGGCGAACCCCCGGCGGGTCCTCGGGCGGCTCGGCCGCCGCGGTGGCGGGGGGGCTGGTCCCGATCGCCTCGGGCGGCGACGGTGGCGGCTCGATCCGCATCCCCGCCGGCTTCACCGGCCTCTTCGGACTCAAGTCGACCTTCGGACGCATCCCCAAGGGGCCCTACGCCCAGCAGCCCCCGCTCACGGTGGTGGTCGGGTGCCTGAGCCGCTCGGTGCGCGACACGGCGCGGTGGTTCGACGTGTGCAACGGCTTCGACGCGCGCGACACGCTCAGCCTGCCGCGCGTCGAGGGCTGGGAGGCCGGCCTCGACTCGTTCGACCTGCGCGGCAAGCGTGCGGCCATCGCCATCGACCTGGGCGGCGCCATCGTGGACGAGCGCCAGGCGGGCCTGCTCACCGCGCGCGCGGAACAGCTCATCGCCGCGGCGGGCCTCGCGCGCGTCGACGTGGTCGTCGACTTCCCCGTCGGGGGCACCGAATGGGCCCTGGCCAACCTGAGCGGCCTGGCGGGCCTGCTGGGTGACCTCTACCCGGGGTGTCACGACGAGCTCACCGACGAGGTGCAGTGGGCCATGGAGTTCGCGACGAAGAGCTACTCGCTGAACGCGGTCGGCGCCGCGGAGATGTTCCGGATCCTGTTCAACGAGAAGATGGCCGACGTGTTTGAAGAGACCGACTTCATCTTCGCCGCGACCAACCCCGACGTCGCCTTCAACGCCGCGGGTCCGATCGCCACCACCGTCGGCGGCGTCGACCTGATCGCCGCGTACGGGCTGGATCGCGCGCTGTCGAACAACGGCGCGCTGACCTTCCCGGCGAACCTCGCCGGCAACCCCGCCGTGAGCATCCCGGCGGGCGAGATGGACGAGCTGCCGATCGGACTCCAGGTCCTCGCGCGCCACCACGAGGACCAGCTCCTGCTCGATCTCGCGCGGGTCGCCGAACGCGAGTTCCCCTGGCCCCTGACGACCCCGGCCCGGCCGTGAGCACCATCGGCGCGTCGAGCTCCGGCGTCAACGACCGGGTCCGGCGCCGCCTCGTCGACGCGGTGCTGGGCGAACGCGACGGGCCCGTCCAGCGCCGGGCCGTCCCCACGCCGGCCCTGGTCGTTGACGTCGACCTGCTGGACGCCAACATCGAGCGGATGGCCGACCAGGCGCGCACCGCCGGCGTCGACCTGCGCCCCCACGTCAAGTCCCACAAGTCAGCCTTCGTGGCGCGCCGCCAACTCGAGGCGGGCGCCACCGGGCTGTCGTGCGCGAAGCTCAGCGAGGCCGAGGCCCTGGTGGCTGGCCTGGCCGACGACGGCTACGACCGTCGCGTCTCGATCCTGCTCACCTCACCCCTGGTCGGCGAGGCGCCGTCGCGCCGCGCGGCTGATCTCGCGCGGCACTGCGACCTGCTGGTCGTCGCCGACGACCCCGACGGCGTGGACGAGCTCGCGCGCGCCCTCGCCCTCGAGGGCACGCGCGCCACGATCCTGTGCGACGTCGACGTCGGCCTCGGGCGCACCGGCGTGACCGACGTCGCCCAGGCCCTGGCGGTCGCCCAGCGCGCGGTCGACGCGGAGGCCCTCGACTTCTGCGGCGTCCAGGGGTACGGCGGCCACCTCCAGCACATCCACGGGCGCCGTGAGCGCCGCGCCGCGACCCAGCAGTCGATGGACCGCCTGCGCGGCGTCGTCGACGCGCTCGAGTCCGCCGACTACGAGATCACCGTGGTCACCGGCGGCGGCACGGGCACGGCCGGGCTCGACCTGGCCATCGGCGTGCTCACCGAGCTGCAGCCGGGCAGCTACGTCTTCATGGACCGCCAGTACCACGACGCGCTCGGTGACGACCCCGAGGGCCGGTTCGACCAGAGCCTCACCATCGAGACGACCGTCGTGTCGGCCCACTACGACGGCTTCGTCACGGTCGACGCGGGACTCAAGGCGATGGCCACCGACGCCGGGGCGCCGCGCGTGCTCTGGCCCGCCGAGGCCGGGGACTACCACTTCTTCGGTGACGAGCACGGGCGGGTGACGTGCGACCCGGGCCGTCCGCTGCACCGCGGCCAGCGCGTGGCCCTGATGCCGGCGCACTGCGACCCGACCGTCGATCGCTACGACCACCTGTGGCTCACGCGCGGCGACGAGGTCGTGGGCGTGGCCGAGGTCACCGCCCGGGGCTGCTCGCAGTAGTGCGCGCCGGCGCGAGCTAGCGCTGGGCCACCCCGTCCACGCGCCGCGCGACGCCCCAGGGATTGGCCTCGCGCAGCGCGGGCGGCAGCCAGGCGTCGGGCGTCGCCTGGTAGCAGACCGGACGCAGCCACCGGCGCATCGCGCTCGCGCCCACCGACGTGTGCAGCGGATTGGTCGTGGCCGGGTGCGGACCGCCGTGGTGCATCGACCACGACACCCCCACCCCCGTGGGGTACCCGTTGACGACCACGCGCCCGGCGCGCGAGCGACCCACCGCGACCAGGTCCGCGCCGAGTTCGTCGTCCTCTTCGGCGTGCACCGAGAAGGTCAGCGCCGGCTCGAGGCCCGCCAGCACCTCGAGCAGCTGCGCCGGGTCGGCGTAGCGCACGAAGATCGTGATGGCGCCGAAGCACTCGGTCGCGAGGATCGCGCGGTCGGGGCCGGTGAGCGTCGCCAGGTCCGTGGTGACCAGGACCGCCTCGGCGCCGGCGGCGCTGGACGCGACGCTCGAACGCGCGACGACGTCGACCCCGGCGACGTCGAGGAGTCGATCGACGCCCGACTCGAAGCTGTCGCGGATCGTGGACGTGAGCATCGTCGCGCCCGCCAGAGCCCCGACCACGGCGCCGGCCGCCGCGACGAGCGCGTCGCCGTCGGGGCCCGTGGGCACGAAGACGAGCCCCGGGCGCGTGCAGAACTGGCCGGACCCGAGCGTCACCGAGCCCGCCAGGCCCTCACCGATGGCCGCGGCCCGCGAGCGGGCCGCCCGGGGCGTGACCACGAGGGGATTGACGCTGCCCAGCTCGCCGTAGAACGGTATGGGGGCCGGGCGCGCCTGGGCGACGTCGAAGAGGGACCGGCCCGCGCGGTACGAGCCGGTGAAGCCCACGGCGCTGATTCGCGCATCGCCCACCAGGGCGACCCCGGCGTCGCGCCCGAAGATGAGCGCCAGGGTGCCCACCGGGGCGCCGCCCGCGCGCAGCGCGGCGTCCATCGCCGCGAAGACGCGCTGGGAGGTCGCCGGGTGCGCGGAGTGGACCTTCACCACGACGGGGCAGCCCGCGGCCAGCGCCGAGGCGGTGTCGCCACCCGGCACCGAGAACGCCAGGGGGAAGTTGGACGCCCCGAAGACCCCCACGGGACCCAGCGGCTCGAGCTGGCGACGCAGGTCCGGCAGCGGACCCATGGGCGTGTCGCGCGCGTGGTCGACGCTGGCCTCGAGGAACGCGGCGTCGCGCACCACGTCCGCGAAGAACCGGAACTGGAAGCAGGACCGGCGCAGCTCGCCGGCGAGGCGCGTGGGCCCGAGCGCGGTCTCGCGGTCCGCGGTCGCCACGATGGCGTCGGCGTCGCCCTCGAGGGCAGCCGCGACGGCGTCGAGCAGCCGGGCCCGCGCCGCCAGGTCGAGCGCGCCGTAGGCGGGGGCCGCCGCGGACGCGGCGCTCGCCGCGGCGGCGACGTCGGCGGGGCTCGACTCCTCGACGCCCGTCGGCGTCGCGTCGCCGGTCGCGGGGTTGATGGACAGCACCTGGGTCACGGGAACTCCTTTCGCGGGGAGGGGGCCGTCACGGCGCCGCGTGGCGCAGCGTGTCGCCGGTATCGGGGTCGAAGAAGTGGAAGTGCGCGTCGTTGAGCGACATCGTCACGTGCTGGCCCTCGGCGACGTCGGCCCGCGCGCCGAGACGCGCGACGACCCGGCTGCGCCGGCGCAGCGGCGCGCCGTCGTCGGTGGGCGTCTCGCTCTCGACGATCCCCTCGTCGGCGCCGAAGGACAGGTACGCCAGCTTCTCGCTGCCCAGGGCCTCGCGCAGCTCGACCACCGCCGCCAGGCGCACGCCCTCCTCGCCGGTGGCCAGCGACAGGTCCTCGGGTCGGATGCCGAAGACGACCCGGCCGCCGACGAAGGGCGCCAGGCGGTGGCTGGCGCGGTACGAGCGGGGCAGGACGAAGGATTGGTCGCCGATGCGCACGACCCACTCGCCCGCCTCCTCGGCGAGCCCCGCGACGATCAGGTTCATCGGTGGCGAGCCGATGAAGCCGGCCACGAACTCGTTGACCGGGTGGTCGTAGAGGTCCTGGGGCGCGGCGACCTGGTGCAGGACGCCGTTGCGCATGACCGCGACGCGGTCGCCCATCGTCATCGCCTCGGTCTGGTCGTGGGTGACGTAGATCGTGGCCACGCCGAGCATGCGCTGGATGCGCGTGATCTCGGTACGCATCTCGACGCGCAGCTGCGCGTCGAGGTTCGACAGCGGCTCGTCCATCAAGAAGGCCCGCGGCTCGCGCACGATGGCGCGGCCCATCGCCACGCGCTGGCGCTGGCCGCCCGATAGCGCCTTGGGGCGCCGGTCGAGGTACTCGGTCAGGCGCAGGATCTGGGCGGCCTCGCGCACGCGCCGGTCGATCTCGGCCTTGGGCACGTTGCGGACCTTCAGCGCGAAGCCCATGTTCTGGCCCACCGTCATCTGGGGGTAGAGCGCGTAGTTCTGGAAGACCATGGCGATGTCGCGGTCCTTGGGCAGCACGTTGTTCACCACCGTGCCGCCGATGGCCACCGTGCCGTCGGTGATCTCCTCGAGGCCCGCCACCATGCGCAGCGCCGTCGTCTTGCCGCACCCCGACGGGCCCACCAGCACCATGAACTCGCCCTCGGCGACGGTCAGGCTCAGGTCGCTCACCGCGGTCACCCCGCCGGCGTAGGTCTTGACGACCCGGTCAAAGACGATCTCGGCCACGTCGTCGCCTACCGGTCGATCCCGAGCGTCAGCCCGCGCACCAAGAAGCGCTGGAAGCCCAAGTACACGAGCATCGCCGGCAGCGCCGACACCAGCGAGCCCGCCATGAGCAGCGGGATCGACGTCGTGCGCCCCGCCGCCAGCGCCGCCAGGCCCACGGTGATGGGGCGCTCGGCGGGGTTCTGCAAGAAGAGCAGGCCCACCAGCAGGTCGTCCCAGATCTGGATGAACTGCAGGACCGTGACGGTGGCGATCGCCGGGAGAGCCATCGGCAGCGCCAGGCGCCACAGGACTCCCCAGTACCCGAGGCCGTCGCAGATCCCGGCCTCGACGAGCTCGTCGGGGACCCGGCGGAAGTACGTCGTGAACAAGAAGATGGAAAAGGGTGTCCCGAGGGCGGCGTAGACCAGCACCGCGCCGAGGTAGCTGCTGGTCAGTCCGAAGCGCGCGACGTTGACGAACTCGGGCATGATGATCGACTGCAGCGGGACCATCATCGCGCTCACGATGCCCAGGAAGATGAGGTTGGCGAAGCGGTACTGCAGCTTGGCGAAGGCGAAGCCCGCCATGACCCCGACGACCAGGATCAGCGCGATCGACGCCGAGCACACGATCGTCGAGTTGAGCAGCTGCTGATAGATCGGCATCGTGGAGGCCAGCTGGCGCCAGCTCTGGGTCGAGGTCCCGCTGCCCGCGAAGTACTGGGCCTGGGACTTGAAACTGGTGACGATCATCACGGCGAAGGGGTAGAGCATGACGACGGCCATGACGGTCATGGCGAGGAAGAGAAGCGAGCGCGTGACCCGGCGACGCCGTGGCGAGCGCGCGCCGGTGGGTGCGGGGAGCGTGACGGCGCTCACTAGTCGTTCGCCCCGATCAGGCGCAGCTGGATGACGCCCACGACGGCAGTGATCACGAAGAGGATGAGCCCGTAGAGGGCCGCCGTGCCGAACTGGGACTGGTTGAAGCCCGTCTGGTAGACGAGGAACTCCATGGTCGTCGTGGCGTAGCCCGGCCCTCCACCGGTCATGACGAAGATGAGGCTGAAGAGGGCCGAGAACGCGGAGATGACCGTCATCACGAAAGCCAGCTGGATAAACCGGCTGAGGTGCGGCAGCGTGATGTGCCGGAAGATCCGCCAGGTCCCGGCCCCGTCGATGCGCGCGGCCTCCTCCAGGCTCGTGTCCAATGTCGCCAGTCCGGTGAGGAAGATCATCGTGTTGGTGCCGATCATCGAGAAGACGAACGTGATGCCCAGCGCGATCAGCGCCGTGGACTCCGAACCGAGCAGGTCGGTGTGAGCGCGGGGGACGCCGACGTCGTGGAGCAGTGAATTGAGGGTGCCGGAGTAGGCGAAGAAGTGCTCGGCCACCAATCCGATGACCACCCACGAGATCGCCGTGGGCAGGAAGTAGATCGAGCGGAACACCTTCCACCCGGCGACGCGCTGGTGGAGCATGACGGCCACCGCCAGCGGCAGCGCGAGCGCGAAGGGCACGGCGAGCAGGAGCAGCGCGTTGTTCTCCAGGGCCCGCCACATCGTCGGGTTGTGGAAGGCCTGCCACCACGTGCTCGGTCCGACCCACTGCGTCGTGATCCCGTCCCAGTTGGTCATCGAGTAGTAGATGGCCTGGAGGATCGGCAGGACGATGAGCGCCCCGACGAGCACGAACGCCGGGACGGTGAGGAGCACGCCGACTCTCCGACGCCGTCGCGTGAGCAGTGACGGCACCGCGCGCCGGCGCACGGGCGGCGCCGGACGCGTGACCACGATGGTGGAACTGGGGCTCAACTGACCGCTCTCGACGGGGCAGCCGACCGGCCGGCGCACGAGGTGCGCCGGCCGGTCACGCTACCGAGGGTTAACCGGCGTACTGGCTTCCGCGCTTGGACGCGGGGTACTGCAGGAGCGTCTGCTTGAGCTTGGCCAGCGCCGCGGACGCGCTCGCCTGGCCGTTCAGCACCGTGGGCAGCTCGGACGAGCCCGCGTTGACCACGTTCACCTGCGTGACGTTGTCGAGCATCGGGTAGGCCACCAGGTGCTGCTTCGTGACGAAGTTCAGCATCTGCTGGTTGACCGGGTTCGACGTGGTGGTCCCCACGATGTCCGGGATGAGACCCGCCTTGTTGATGATCGACGCCGCCTGGTCGGTCGTCATGAACGCCAGGAACTTGAACGCCGCCGTCTTGTGGGACGAGTACGACATCACGCTCAGGCCGTCACCGGGGAACTGCACGACGCCCTTGATGGGGGCCGTCGAGAACGGCGGCACGAAGGCCGCGACCTTCGAGCCCATCGACGTCGTGTACTGGGCCGTGTCCCACGTCCCGTCCATGATCATCGCGGCCTTGCCCTTCTCGAAGTCCTGGATGTTGTTGGTCTTGGTCAGCACGTCAGGATTGGTGCACCCCGTGGTGAAGAGCTTGTGCCAGTTCGACAGCGCCGTGAGGTTGGCTGGCGAGGTCCACGGGATCGAGCCGTTGTAGAGGCCCTTCCACTGGTTGACCGAGTAGTTGCCGATCATCATGTAGCTCATGTCGTACCAGGGGTAGAACTCCGCCCCGAGCGCCTGGCCGCCGTTGCCGTAGGTGAAGGGTGTCACGTGGATCGCCTTCAACTTGGTGCAGGCCGCGAAGAGCTGTGACCAGTCCGTGGGCACCGAGGTGACGCCGGCGCGCGCGAAGAGGCTCTTGTTGTAGAAGCCGATGTAGAACTGGGTCTCCAGGGGCATCACGAGGGGGTTGCTGGTCCCGCTCAGTCCCGGTGACATCCAGTTGAGGCCCTCGACCCGGGCCAGGTCGGCCGCCGGGACGTTGCCCTTGAGGTTCACGAGGTAGCTCGAGTACTGGAGTGCGTACAGTCCGGTCCACATGACGGCGAGGTCCGGCCCGTTCTTCGAGATCGCGGCGGCCTGGAGCAATGAGAAGTAGTTGCTGGCGGGCTGGGACACGACGTTGATCTTGATGGACGGATTCGCAGCGGTGAAGGCCTTCGCGAGGTTCTTCAGCGCGACCGCGTTCTGCTCGGTCCCGTAGTTCTCCCAGATCGTCAGGGTCGTCTTGGCACTCCCCCACGACGGGCTCGCCGTCAGCACCGTGGCCGCGAGCACGACCCCGGCGGTGAGTCCGGCGACTCTCCTTCTCCTAAACATCTTCATGTCGGTTCCCCTCACTACACGTAACGACCACCGCTCTGGCAGCCGCCCCCTTCATTGACGTCACGTCAATCAAGACCTCCCCACCACCGGCTCCACGAGTCGGGGTGCTTCACCCGGCGTGCCCGCCAGGAAATCAAAGTCGCAGCCGTCCGGCGCCTGCTGGACGTGGGCCGCGTAAAAAGAAAGATATCCACGCCCCGTGGGTCGCGACACGTCGCTCCGGGCGCGCCGGCGCTCCAACTCTTCGTCAGCGACCTCGAGCTCAATGAGACCGGCGTCCGCGTCCACGCTGATCACATCGCCGTTTTCGACCAGGCCCAGGGGGCCGCCCACTGCGGCCTCCGGCGCGACGTGCAAGAACACGGTGCCAAAGCTCGTCCCGCTCATGCGGGCGTCGGTCACGCGCACCATGTCGGTGACGCCGAGGGCCAACACGTCCGGGGGCAGCGAGACCATCCCCCATTCGGGCATCCCCGGACCCCCGACCGGACCGGCCCCGCTCAGC
>DAIOGY010000028.1:0-376 GCA_036745005.1 Acidimicrobiales bacterium
ACACCGACTCGGACTACGACCGCGAGAAGCTCCAGGAGCGCCTGGCCAAGCTCTCCGGCGGCGTGGCCGTGATCAAGGTGGGTGCCGCGACCGAGGTCGAGCTCAAGGAGAAGAAGCACCGCATCGAAGACGCCGTCTCCACGACCAAGGCGGCCATCGAAGAGGGCGTCGTGCCCGGCGGCGGCGTGGCCCTGCTGCGCAGCCAGACCCGCATCCTCGAGACGGCCGAGAAGCTCTCGGGCGACGAGTCGACCGGCGCGCGCATCGTCGCCAAGGCCGTCGAGGCGCCGCTCAACCAGATCGCGGTGAACGCCGGCCTCGAGGGCGGCGTCGTCGTCGACAAGGTGCGCCACCTCAAGGGCAAGAGCCACGGGCT
>DAIOGY010000028.1:386-10874 GCA_036745005.1 Acidimicrobiales bacterium
TGGCGTGGTCGTCGAGCGTGTCAAGGGCCTGAAGGGCGTGTCCCACGGTCTGAACGCTCAGACGGGCGAGTACGAGGACCTGGTCAAGGCCGGTGTCATCGACCCGGCCAAGGTGACCCGCTCGGCCCTGCAGAACGCGGCCTCCATCGCCGCGCTCTTCCTCACGACCGAAGCGGTCATCGTGGACAAGCCCGAAGAGAAGGCCCCGTCGATGCCCGGCGGCGGCATGGACGACTACTAGACACGACGTCGCGCACGAACCGCGGGGCGCACGCCCCGCGGTTCGTCGTCTCTCCCCGATCGCGGCGCGCCCGTAGCATGGGTTCGTGACCACCCCCGAGCCGGTCGTGCCCTCGCGCGGACTCAACGTCCTGCACCTGTTCTGCCACGTCGACGGCGAGACCGACCGCGGCGAGCTCGCCGTGGCCGTCGACGTCGCGCTCGAGGACGGGCTCCAGGTCGTGTGCGTCGCGGTCCTGGGGGCCAAGGCCGACCTCGCCTTCATGGTGCTGGGTCCGGACCTGTGGGACCTTCGCCGGTTCCAGTCGCGCGTCCAGGCGGCCGGCCTGGTCGTGTCGGAGAGCTACGTCTCGGTCACCGAGGTCAGCGAGTACGCCGAGGGCATGCCCGAGGAGATGCGCAACGCGCGCCTCTACCCGGTGCTGCCCCCCGAGGGGATGCGCGCCTGGTGCTTCTACCCCATGACCAAGCGGCGCAACGAGGTCCACAACTGGTACACGCTGTCCTACGAGGAGCGCGAGGCGCTCATGATCGAGCACGGCAAGACCGGCCGGACCTTCCGGGGCCGCGTGCTCCAGCTCGTGACCGGCTCGACCGGCCTGGACGACTTCGAGTGGGGCGTCACCCTCTTCGCCGTGCACGTCGACGACCTCAAGGAGTGCGTCTACACGATGCGCTTCGACGAGGGGTCGGCCCTCTACGGCGAGTTCGGGGACTTCTACACCGGCCTGGTCGGCTCGCTCGACGAGGTCCTCGGGGTCACGCTGGCCTGAGATGGGCGACGCCGTCAACGAGAAGACCCTGCGTCGGTGGGCCGAGTCCCTGGCGGGAGTGGCGCGCACCGGGATCGGCTTCACCGACAGCCTCTTCGAGCGCGAGCGCTACGAGGAGATCCTGCGCATCGCCGGGGACATCAAGGTGGCCGCCGACGCGGGCCTCGACGGCGTGCCCGACGCGCGGGGCAACGTCGTCGAGTGGATGAGGGACGCCGGCCGCGGCGTGCCCGGCTACGTGACGCCCAAGGTGGCGGTGGGCGCGGCGGTGGGCAACGACGCCGGCGAGCTCCTCCTGATCCGCCGCGCGGACTCGGGCGTGTGGCTGTACCCGACCGGGTGGTGCGACGTCGGCTACTCGGCGCCCGAGGTCGTGGTCAAGGAGGTCCTCGAAGAGACCGGCGTCGACGTCGAGCCGGTGCGCCTCATCGGTGTTCTCGACGGCATGCGGCTGGGCACGTCGCGCGTCCCGCTGTACTCGCTCCTCTTCTACTGTCGCGCGCTCGGCGGCGAGCTCAAGATCCATCCCCAGGAGGTGACCGACGTCGGCTGGTTCACCCGCGACCACCTGCCCTCGCCCACGGTGGGCGCCGACCGGTGGGCCGAGCCGATCTTCGCCGCGATCGCCGGCGAGGTCCGTGACGTCTTCTACGACGACCTTCGCCGGCCGGTGTGGCGGGAGCCGCGATGAGCCTCACCGTGACGATCGCTCGCGAGGCCGACGAGGGACTCGTCGACGCGCTGAACCGACTGGTGCCGCAGCTGAGCGCGCGCGCGGGGGCGGTGACCTTCGAAGACCTGACCGCGATCGTCACCTCGGAGGGTTCGACGCTCTTCGTCGCGCGCGAGGGCGACGCCGTGTGCGGGGTGGCCACCCTGGTGACCTACCGCGTCCCGACGGGCCTGAAGGCGTGGATCGAGGACGTGGTCGTCGACGAGGGCGCCCGGGGCCTCGGGGTGGGCGAGACCCTCACGCGCGCGGCGCTCGACGAGGCCCGGGCGCGCGGCGTCCTCGTCGTCGACCTCACCAGCCGACCGGCGCGCACGGCCGCGCACCGGCTCTATCAGAAGCTCGGCTTCGCGACGCGCGAGACCTTGGTCTACCGTCACACGCTGTAGGGAGATCGCCGCCGCGATCCCGGGAGTCTGCACGGCGGACGCGCATCGCTCGAGATTCCGCGGTTCACGAGCATGTCTCCCGTTTCCCCATTGAGTATTCGGGCTGATCACGGGCTGGTTCTCCTACGGGCGACCTGGTGAGGGTCCGCCACCTCGAAATAGAAAAAAGATATATTTTCCGAGTCGGAAAGTCCCAGATCGTGGGCACCAGCAGGGGCACTCATGAAAGACCATGGTCGGAAGGCTTCGTGCGCCTCGATGTCCCAGGGCCGCCGCGTCCGCAGGGCACCGAAGCGCACCCGCCCCGCGCCCTTCAACGCGATCGACGGCATCTTCGGGGCCGAGCCACCGCTGCTGACTCTCGTCTCGCCGGTCGCCGCCGGCGCGACGGAGGTCCCGGCGTCCGACCCGGCCGCCGAGGCGCTCAGCGCCGCGCCCGCGCTCGAGCCGGCGCCCGGCGCTGATGAGACGCCCACAATGTCAGCGCGCTTCCGGCCCCGCTCGTCGAAGTCGTCGCTCGTTCGCCGCGTCGCCGCCGCGACGCTGGGTATGAGCTTGGTGGCCGGTGGGTCGTTCGCCGCTACGAACTGGGTCGTGGGGCTGACGGTTGGATCCAACGGAGAGGGCCAGTCCGCGACCGTCTCGAACCTCACCGTCAGTGCCGTAGCGTCGCCCGGGGCGACCAATCTGCTCTACCCCGGCGGCACCGGCGACGTGGTGCTGACCATCTCGAACCCCAATCCCTACCCCGTGACGGTCACCGGGGTCAACCTGCCGACGAACACGACCTACGCGGCGGGGTACACCAACTCCTCCCTGACGACTGCTCAGAGCGGGTGCGCCGCCGCGACGCCCAGCGACGTGATCTGGAACTTCTCCACCTCGACGTCGGGTAGCGCCCATACCTTGACCACTCCGGTGACGGTCGGGCCGAGCGGCAACGCGAACAACCCCCTGACCGTCACGCTCACCAATGACGCCTCGATGACGGCGGCCGCTCCCGCGGCGTGCGAGAACACCTACTTCTCCATGCCGTCGTTCACCGCGGTCGCGGCCTCCGGCGGCGCCGCCACCGTCACGACGTCGCCCTTCGTCGACGCGTGGACGAGCTAGCGACCCGTGGCAGCGATGTCGTCGAAGAGCGCCCGACGTCTCGTGGCCGTCGTCGTCACCTCCATCGCGATCTCCTGGGGGCTCTCCGACAGATCGCTGGTCAACGCGGCCACCCACTGGCTGCCGTTGCTGTCCGCGGGCTCGCACGGCGAGGGTCAAGCGCGGCCGGCGATCACCAGCGCCACCGGCAACCCGGTGACGTTCGCGGCGGCGTGCACCGCCTCGAACGAAGAGAGTGCGACACTCACCTGGACGACGGCGGGTTCCGCGGTGACGGGATACGCGGTCTACGTCAGCTCGACCGTGAACGGCACCTTCGCCCTTGACGCGACGCAGCCGACGGGCACCGCGCTCACGGTGACCGAGACCTACACGTCGGGCAGCACCGGCAAGAAGTTCTACCGTCTCGAAGCCAAGTCGACGAACTGGGCCTTCCCGGGTGCCACGATCACGAACGCCCGCCAGGCCGCGGTCAGCGGCACCAACGGCGGGTACCTCACGATGTCGTCGACCCCGAGCTGCACCGCGACCGCCTAAGGCGACACCTTTCCCGCTCTGCTCGCGCGCGCCCGGGGAGCGATTCAACCGCGGTCCCCTCGGCGCGGGCGGCCCGTCCAGCCTTCAATCTCAAAGGAAAGTGGACGCCTTGTCGAGAGTTGGGCAGAGGTTGTTCGTTGCTAGACGCGTGTTTGACATTGACCTTGCAGTATCGAAAAAGAATTTTTCACGCAAGGGCATTTCTCGACGGGATCCCCTCGGCAGTCGGCGAGGCGGTCACTGGAAGGGCCGGTCCTTACGTGGACCGCCCGAGCCAAGGAGAAAGAACACAATGTCAGCATCTCGTTCCAACCGACCGGCGAGAACCGCGGTTCCGGCAGCGGCCGCAGCGGCGTCGCTGAGTCCATCCGGAGTGATTCGACGCGCCCGCCGCCTCTTCAGTCGAAAGTCGCTGCTGTTCAGGGTCGTGTCCGGGTTCCTCGGTGTCGCCCTGGTCGGCGGCGGCACGTACGCGGCCACGAACTGGTTGGTCGGTCTCAACGCCGGCTCGGCCGGTGAGGGGCAGTCGGCGACGGTCAGCAACCTGACGATCAGCGCCGTGGCGTCGCCGGCGGCGAGCAACCAGCTCTATCCGGGCGGCAACGGCGACGTGGTGGCGACCATCGCGAACCCGAACTCGTTCCCGGTCACGGTGACGGCGGTCGACCTTCCGACCAACGCGGCCTACGCGAACGGCTACACGACGTCGGCATTGACCACGACCCAGACCGGTTGCATCGCCTCGACGCCGAGCGACGTGATCTGGAACTTCTCGACGGGCACGTCGGGCAGCGTGCACACGCTCACCACCCCCCTGACAGTGGCGGCGAGCGGTTCCCTGACGGTCACGTTCACGAACGACGCGTCCATGACGGTGGCGACCCCGGCGGCGTGCGAGAACACGTACTTCTCGCTGCCGTCGCTCACCGGCGTTGCGGCGACCGGTGGTGTCGCGACACCGACGACCGGTCCCGCGACCGACGCCTGGACCAGCTAGGAAAGCCTGGCGCTGGCTCCGTTCCGGAGCGCTCCAGCTCCTGCGCCAGGGCGATCGCATCACAGGATCTGACCCCGCCGTCGTCGTTGTCGGGGGCCGGCGGCGGGATCAGGTCCGCTTCATCGGCGCCGGAGAACCGACGCGGCGCCTCGGGCAGTCCGTCGGGCCCCGGCGATCGCGTCGTCGTGAACTCCGGGCCGTCGCCGCCTCGCCGCCCGGTCGGGCACGGCCCCAGTCAGCCGCGCTGGGCGAGCGATCGCGAGATGTCGGCGCACTCGCGCACGGCGTAACCCACGATGACGTAGGTCGAGGCGGGGTCCGCCCACCACCAACCGGCCACGGTGTTGAGGCAGAGTCCGAGCAGCACGGCGAGGGCCAGGACGCCGTCGACGAAGGTGACGCGACCTTCGCGGATGAGTACTTCACGCGACGCGGCTCGGCCCGTTCGGCCCTTCTCGCGGGCGAGGGCGAACATCACGAGGGCCGTCGCCGCGGTCCAGCCGATCCCCCCAGGGCTGTGGCGCGGCTGGAAGCCCGCGACGAGAACCCAGGTCGACTGGACGGCGAGGTACAAAGAGACTGAGGCGAAGGCCGCCGCGATGAGGATGAGCGCGCGGCGCTCCCGGTCCCGTCGCGCGTCGCGCAGCTCCCAGAGCACGACCACGCTGGCGCCGATCTCGATGAGTGAATCCAGTCCGAAGCCCGCCAGCGCGACCGAACGCGCCGCGAGCGCCAGCACCGCCAGGACCACAACGCCGACCACGTTCCAGCCCAGCGTGATCCGTTCCAGGGTGACGCCGCGGCGTTCGTGTCGCTCAAGGTTGTTCCTCGCTGGGACGCCTGCGGACACGAGAGAAGGCTAGGCGCGCCGACTACGCCGCTGGCAGACTGCACCGGTGGGAGCGGACCGCGAACTGGCCGGGCTCCTCGCGTCGTTGGGGCCCGAGCTCGTCGACGGCGAATTCGTGTTCGTCACGTCCGACACTGCGCTGGTCGGCGTGGACGCCCGGGCGATGGTCGTGGAGGGCGAGGGGTATAGCTACGTGCTCGAACGAGCGCGGGCCGATCGGCACGAACTGCGCTATGAGTACGTGGCGGCCTGGATCACCCTGCGCGTGGCGTCCGCATTGGACGCCGTCGGGCTCACCGCGGCGGTCAGCACCGCGTTGGCCGACGCGAGGATCAGCTGCAACGTGATCGCCGGGCACCACCACGACCACCTGCTCGTGCCGCATCCGCGAGGGTCCGACGCGCTGGCCGTGCTGCGCCGCCTCTCAGCCAGACAGGATCGATAGGTTCTCGCGGGCGTCGGCGAGGTGGTGCTCGCATTCGTGGACCCCGACCGTGCCCAACCACCCCACGGTGACCTCCTCGGGGGTGACGGGACTGTAGAGCAGGGGCCGGTCCTCGAAACCGAGGGGCAACGCGGCCCAGGTGCGGAGCAGCAGGCCGGCGCAGACGGGCAACTCGGCGCTCAGGGTGGCCGCCGAGTCCAGACCGTAGAAGCCGAGGTCGACGCGCTGGTCACGATGAATCGGCGAACCGGTGGGGTGGTCCTCGATCGAGGCCGGCAAGGTGCGCTCGCGCAGGCTGAGCAGGACGTCGCGCAGGTGGGCGCCGTATTCGAGGATCGACCATCGCGCGGGCTCGGGCCGTGACCCGGCGACGTCGCCCGCGCGTGTCACCACGTCCACGAAGGCTTCCACCGCCGCGGCGACTCTCGGCGAGACCTCGTCGCCGGCGAGTTCGGCGCGCACGAAGCCGCACACCGGGCAGGCGGCCGGCGGGGGAGAGGGCGCGCCAATCACGCACACGTCCTAGCAGCCCCTGGCGGGTGTCGCCCCACCTGGCTACCGTGAGCCCATGGCGTTAAGCGCTCAAAGGTGCGTCGCGGTGATCGACGAGAGCGGCGAGGCCCTGGCCGCCGCCGCGGCCGGCCACTTCGACGCCGACGTTCCCGGCTGTCCCGGCTGGCGAGTGCGCGATGTGCTCCAGCACCTGATCGAAGTGCACTGGTTCTGGTCCCTCGTCGTCGAGGATCGGCTCAGCACGCGACCGACCTCGGGGCGCCCCGACGCCGTGGCCGACGACCACCTGGTGTCGCAGTTCCTCGTGGGACTTCACCACCTCACCGACGTGCTCGGCTCCGCGGATCAGTCGGACCCCGTGTACACGTGGGCTCCGGGCCGCCACGACGTCGCCTTCATCACCCGCCATCAGGTGCAGGAGACCGCGGTCCACGGATTCGACGTGGCCCGGGCGGTCAGTGCGGAGTGGGCGCTCGCGCTCGACGCGGCGGTCGACGCCGTCGAGGAGTTCCTCACCTTCTCCGTATCCAGTCGCGACGATCCGGCCGATCCACCACGGCCCGCCCTCGACGGCGTCCTGGGCCTTCGCTGCTTGGATGCTGACGTGAGCTGGACGATCGAGGACGATGTTCAGCCGGGCACCGTGCGCTTCGAGGCGGGACTGCGCGATGACGCCGTGGTCATCGAGGCCCCCGCGGCCGACTTGCTGGTGTGGCTCTACCGACGCGTGCACCTGACCGGCGAGACCAACCACGCCGCGCTCGTGGGCCGCTTCCGTCACCTCACGTTCACTGACTGAGCCGTCGTGTCGAAGACCGGCGGGTGAGAGCGTGAGTGTCCTGGAGCGGGCCTCGGTGCAGCGGGTGCGCGTCGCCCTGCGTGCCGCGGGTGTGGCGGGCGAGGTCGTCGTCCTCGATGCGTCGACGCGCACCGCGGCGGACGCCGCCGCCGCCCTGGGCGTCACCGTCGGTCAGATCGCCTCGTCGATCGTGTTCGTACTCGAGGACGCGAGTCCCCTCCTGGTCATCACGAGCGGACGTCACCGGGTCGACCCAGGGCTGGTGGGCGAATCTCTGGGCGTCGGCGACCTCGCGCGCGCCGACGCCGACTACGTGAAGGCGTGGTCGGGTTTCTCGATCGGCGGGGTGAGCCCGGTGGGGTGGAGCGGGCCCGTGCCCGCGTCGCCCAGAGAGTCGGAGTCGTCGGCGGCCCCGCGCGTCGTCATCGACGTGGCGCTGGACGACTATGACGTCGTCTGGGCCGCCGGCGGCCACCCTCACGCGGTGTTTCCCACCAGCTTCGACGAACTTCGTGGCGCCATCGGCGCGACCGCGCTGCGGGTGGCCGCCGACTGACCCGCGGCACTAGCGTTCAGGGTCACGAGGGAAGGACCCCGCGCTGGAGAGTGACCGCATTCCCCGGCCGGACGCCATCGTCTTTGACCTCGACGGGACGGTCGCCGACTCCCAGGAGGGGATACTCCTCGCGCTGCGCCAGACCCTCGACGACTTCGGGCGCAGCGCCGCCGACGACGAGTTGCGCTCCCTGATCGGACCGCCCCTGGACGAGTCGTTTCGCCAGCTGGGCTTCTCCGATGCCCAGCTGAGCGAGGTCGTGGATCACTACCGCGACCTCTACGACCGCGTCGGCGGCGCCCGGACCCGGCCCTACGACGGCGTCCTCGAGGTACTGGGCACGTTGCGCCTCGCCGGGGTTCGCCTGGCCCTGGCGACGGCCAAACGAATCGATTTCGCCGAGCGGATTCTGCGGGACTTCGCCGTGCGCGACCTCTTCGACGCGGTCGCCGGCGCCTCCCTCGACGACCGACTGACCGACAAGGTCGACATCGTCAGGGACGTTCACCGGGTCTTCGACGCGGCGCCGGGATCGGCGTGGATGGTCGGCGACCGGCGCCACGACGTGGAGGCCGCCCGGGCCTGCGGGCTGGTGGCGGTGGGTGCTCTCTGGGGCTACGGGTCGCGCGAAGAACTCGAGGCCGCCGGGGCGGACTGGCTGGTGGCGGAGCCCTGCGACCTGTTGATCCCCTTCTCCGATGGGGCGCAACGAGGCGTGGACGAGACCACTGCATAATGGTGGGCGTGTCGGCTCGACGGGATCACAGCCTGAACCTCAGACCCGCCTCGGTGCAGGACTACCGAGAGTTGGCCCGTCGCCGGCTCCCGCGCCAGATCTTCGATTACATCGACGGGGGGGCCTTCGGCGAGGCCACCCTCGCGGCGAACCGTGACGACCTGCGTCGCTGGCAGTTCCGCCAGCGGATCCTGCGCGATGTCTCGGAGCGTTCGCTGAGCACGAACGTCTTGGGCACCGACCTGTCCATGCCGGTCGTGCTGGCCCCCGTCGGCTTCGCCGGGACCTTCGCCAGGCGCGGTGAGGTCCAGGCCGCGCGCGCGGCCGAGCGGGCCGGCGTGGCGTTCTGCGAGTCGACGCTGTCGGTCTGCAGCGTCGACGAGGTTGCCGCGGCCACGACCCGTGCGCCGTGGTTCCAGCTATACGTCATGCGCGACCGCAGCTACGGCGAGGACCTGATGGCCCGGGCTCAAGCGGTCGGGTGCACCACCCTGGTCCTGACCGTGGATCTCCCGGTGGTGGGCCAGCGGTACCGCGACATGCGCAACGGATCCTCCGGCTCGCTCTCCCAGATCGGCCGGTGGCGCCGACGCTGGGACTTCGCGAGCCATCCGCGGTGGGTCCGCGACGTGGCGATCGGCGGGCGGCCCCTGAACTTCGGCAACGTCGAGCGAGCGATGCCCGGGGCCCGCTCGCCCGTCGACTTCCAGGCCTGGGTGAACCGCCAGTTCGACCCGAGCGTCACGTGGCGCGACCTCGAGTGGGTGCGCGGGCACTGGCGCGGCCGCGTGGCCCTCAAGGGGATCCTTGATCCCGACGACGCTCGTGCCGCGCTGGACTGCGGGGTCGACGCGATCATCGTGTCGAACCACGGTGGCCGGCAGCTCGATGACGTGCCGTCCGGTGCAGCGGCGCTGCCGGCGATCGTCGAAACGGTCGGTGAGCGGTGCGAGGTGCTGGTCGACGGCGGCGTGCGCAGCGGCCTCGACGTGGTCAAGATGCTGGCCCTCGGCGCGAAGGCCTGCCTGGTCGGCCGGGCGTGGGCGTACGCGTTGGCCGCTCGCGGTGAACGCGGTGTGGATCACGTGCTGCGGCTCATGCGTGAGGAGATGCTGGTGACCCTGGGGCTGACCGGTGTCACGGACGTGAAGGAACTGGATCGGTCGGCCCTGGTCGAACGGCGCGATTAGGCGACGGCGAGGCGCGTCGCCAGGAAGTCCAGCACCTGGTCGAGCGCGCGCCGCGTGGGTGAACCAGGCTCGTCGACCCGGTCCTCGGTCAGCACCGAGTGGGCGGACGGCGCGTGCCCGCCGGGATTGCCGGGAGACGAATCGATCTCGACCGCCAGGAACCCGTCGCCGAGCGACTCGCGAAGTCCGGCGAAGCGCTCGGCCGGTACCTTGGCGTCCTCACTGAAACGCAGGCCCATCACGCACAGACCCTGGCTGACGCGCCGTCGCACCGCGGACAACTCACTCAGGCTCACGCCCGCGGCGCGCCGGCGCTGCGCCCCGATCGGCAGAGGCAGGGCGGGCTGGCTCATCACGGGCGCGACCACGAGGGGGTCGACGCTCATCGCCAAGGCGAGATTGCCGGTGAGGCACATCCCGACGACCCCGACACCGGGACCGCCGCACAACGCGTGCTCGTGCCCGGCCAATTCGCGCAGGTAGTTCGTCACCGGGCTGGACCGGTTGGCGGCCAGGAGGGTGAACTCTCGCGACACGCAGGCGCGTGCCATGGAGGCCAGGGAGTTGGCCACCGTCGGTGGATCACCGGGGTTGCCGAGCAGAGACGGCAGGACGGCCGT